>JAGQWV010001053.1 GCA_020437045.1 Saprospiraceae bacterium
AGGATAAGCCGTTCTCGTCGTTTTTCACTTCATTGATCCTCAGTCAGTTACCGCCCCGGTATCTTCCATCTTCTCGCCTCGTCAGAAAACAACGATTTACGGCTTCAGCGTCAACCTGAGTATTTCAACGGTGTCCTAGAACCAAAGTGGGATCACCGCACGTCGACTGAAATTCAGGGTTTGACGACTATCTGATCATAGATAAACATCTATCTCCGAGCGTATTCCGGCCGCTTGAGCCATGAAAAGCCTTCCTTAGGAGAGCGTAGAAACCACCAGAAGAAAAACAGACAAATTGCCGAGGAAATGAATACCGGGAGGTAAGGCGGTATACGACTACTAAAATCAATCAATCTACCATCAGCCGGAAATACACCAAACCCAACAAGGGCCGGTATACGATACCAGTAATATGTTGAGATAGCCAGTGCAGAGAAAATATTGGTGAGTTGAATGCCGGATACCTTTGACCCCCATTTTCTTATAATTAGGTAAATGACCAATGTCAGGGTGAAACCCAAAACTGGCATGTAGTAGAGATTAAGGATATCTACAAAAGATCTGATTACCGCAAGGTCTTTCACCTGAAACCATCCCCAGATATACCCGGGAAAACCGCCACATAAGACCGTTAAACTTATCTCACCCGGAGTCATCTTTTCCTTGAAATTAGTTGGCGGTATTTTCAACGAATCCGGACAAGGGATCGAGCAATTATAGCACTTATCACAATGAGCGTTCGCAAAAGAACTTCTCCCCCTGTGGCCATAAAGTCTCTCCACCTGATGTACAGGACACATCCCATTACACCAGGCACTCTTCCAGTCAAAAAGCCGTCCCAGCGTAAAAGCCACCGTTGTCAAAATCAGTAACAGCAAGGCGGTGGCATAGCCGCTGGTATTAAAAACCCCATGTCGCAAGGGTATCAACATCAGCAATAACACAACACCTAATACTGACAGTCTTGATTGAGTGCCACGGGAAAGCCGCCGTTTCTTGGACCATCCGAGATGACTGGATGCCAAAGAACTTATCGACATTGGACACACATTTCGCCAGAGACCCGGAACGACCACTATAATCGCAGGAGCCATAGGAATTAATATATCCCAAAAGAGATGCAACCCTACTTTAGGTAAAAATATCAAGATATTGAAAATGGCAAATCCCACACTCCACACTACGATTTGACCAATTCTCCATTTTAGAATAGTCTGATCTTCTCCAAATTTCATAGGCGTTAGTTAATTAGCTCTTGAGATCTCATAGCCAAAATAAAAAGATGAAGGAGATCCGTAGTGAATGATGACGAAAGTCATTTGTAAACAGCAGACTGAATAATCAAAAAAAATGGCTTTTACCAAGCGTCTGGTTCATAACTATCGCATACGTTTAGCTTTGATTTCAAGGTATTTACTGATTACTTCAATGGAAAGATCTTCAGGCCTGGTTAAAATGCTCTGAATTCCATTCACCTTGAGGGTGTTAAGAATTAATTCCTTTTCAATCAAAGTCTTTTTCGCGGTAGTCTTCAGATAAATATCAGAAATTGATTCAGTTTGCATTTCGCTGGTCTCAGATAACTCGGTATTAATAAAGAAAATAATAACCAGTAAATGCCTCCTATTCAAAGCGCGAAAAAATTCCAAATTTCGTTCCAAATCGTAGAGATGCTCGAAATTTGTAAAAAACAGCATTATACTCCGTCTCCTTATTCGCTGGCGAAGTGTGTAAAATAGCAGTTCGTAGTTCGATTCTTTGTATCCGGTACTCTGGTTATATAATTGCTGGGCAATCAGTCCTAATTGTTGGGGAGTGTTTTCCGCCCCGACAATCTGACCGATCTTGTCAGAGAAGGTTATCAGCCCGATTCGATCGTATTTCTTCAGCACAATATTACTAATGACCAGGCTGGCGTTTATGGCATGATCCAATAAACTGAGCCCGGCAAAAGGCATTTTCATAGACCTCCCTTTATCAACTATACAATAGACGATCTGGGACCGGGTATTTTGAAATTGGTTGACCATGGGCACATGTTTTCTGGAAGTGGCTTTCCAGTTCATCGACCGAATGTTATCGCCTTGTTGAAAAGCTCTGATGTGCTCAAATTCATCATCTTCACCAATTGTACGTACCCGGCGGATTCCCGAAAGTAAGGCGGTATGGCTAAATACCTCCAATTCATATCGCTTCATTTGAATGATAGAGGGTATCACTTTTACCTCTTCACGACGATCTATAGATACCCGTCTCTGGAGCAACTGTAGCCAACGAGTAGAAAAATAAATGTGCAAATGACCAAACATGTATAGCCCCCGGACAGTCGGCCGTATTTTAAGATCAAATTTTTGCTTTGACTGAGGTTTCAAAAATTTAAGCACCTGCATATTCCGCTCCTGCAATTGATAGGGTAGCTCATCAACAATTTCTGTAAGTAATTCAATATTGGAATGGTTGTAGATCACATACTTAACATACTGATCATCACCTAACGACAAGCGACCAAATACTTCTCTTCTACCATCAAGAAAAGCTGCTACTCTAAATAAAATAAACCACTCCAAGAGCGTGAATAAAAAAAGAAGTGAGATGATCAATTGCCCAATTCGAAAGAAAAATGCATATGAATAAGACAGCATAAAGACAAAAATGGCCAGTGACAATATCAAGAAAAACCGATTCTTCAAAAAGGTATTGGAAAACATCTATCGGGGTACTTCTATAATTCGGATAATATCATCAATTACATCAGAGGCAGTCATATTTTCCATTTCGGCTACCGGTGTCAAAATAATACGATGATTGAGCACATGATTGCAAACTGCTTGAATATCTTCCGGGATGACGAAATCTCTTCCTGATAAAATAGCCATAACTTTACTGGTTTTTAGTAAAGCAAGAGCTGCACGGGGTGATGCTCCCAGGTAAATCTGCCCATGATTACGGGTCTCTTGTACAATTTGCGCTATGTAAGTCAACATCTGATCTTCGATATGGATCTGGCTTAGTACTTTCTGCATATCCAGCAAATCATCTTTTGATAGCACTTGTTTTATCTTCCCCAAATCTACTTTATGAATTTGATCCTTAAATCGACGCAAAATCTGAATCTCGTCATCGGGCTCCGGATAACCCAAATTGATTTTCATGAGAAATCGATCCAGTTGTCCTTCCGGCAGTCGGTAAGTTCCCTCCTGTTCAATAGGATTCTGGGTGGCGATAACCATAAAAGGAGTCTCCATGGGAAATGTCTGACCATCAAAGGTTATTTGCTTCTCTTCCATCACCTCAAATAATGCCGATTGCGTCTTAGCTGGTGCCCGGTTTATTTCATCTATCAGAACAATATTGGAAAAAATCGGTCCGGGCTTAAATATAAACTCCGATGATTTAAGATCGAAAATGGATGTCCCAATAATATCAGATGGCATCAGATCCGGAGTAAACTGGATCCGGGAAAAATCCGCATCAATGGATCTCGCCATGACCCTTGCACTAAGTGTTTTGGCAATCCCAGGCACTCCCTCCAGTAAAATATGTCCGTCTGACAGAAGAGCTATTAAAATCAAATCGATTAAATCTTTCTGGCCAACCAGTATTTTATGACACTCATTTTGTATATCCTTGATTTTAGCCAATGTAGGTTGGAGATCCAAAGTATGCCGAATAGGTGGAATCTCCTGGTGCTCATTATAATCCATTTACTTACAATTTTTATAAAAAGAATCGAGATGTTTATTTAGAATCACCAAATGATCATCTCCCAAATTCAATTTCTTTTTTGCCCGATCGAATTCAAATAATAAATCAGCAATCTCTTCATGACTTATCCGAGACTTTCTGGAAAGACGTTCACCAAAATCAGTTAAATCACGGTCCAAAAAATAGCGTTTCTTTGTGAAATGATAGAATATATCTTCAAGATGTCTCACCAATTTCTTATGTTGTTTTTGTCCTTCAAACAACTGGCTGACGGTTGCTACATATTCTAACGAGGTATTTTCATTTCGTTCTACAATAGGAATTATCTTTTGGCGGCGTTTTCCCCGAAATATGATGTAGCTCAATGCCATAAATAAAACCAAATAATAACTAATTCTCAGAGACCGGTTTTTAAGTATAAACTGTAATGGACTCTCG
>JAGQWV010001054.1 GCA_020437045.1 Saprospiraceae bacterium
TTATTGACAATACGGGAATAGGACTTTACGTCGGTAAAGAAGAAGGAGAGACGGTCGTGAAAGCGATTAGTCTTCGCTCTGATAGTCGCTACATTTTCAAAGTGCCAAAATCCGTTTCTTTGTATTACGAACATTCTACACACGAGGGAGGTGACTTAATCGTAAAGGATTTTGCTGGGGAGCTGGAAGTTTCAGCACGCTTTAATTCGGTGCATTTGGAAAACGTCACCGGACCCCTTGCCGTAAATTCCGTACATGGCAATGTGGAGGCAAAATTCAATTCAATAAATCAGACCAACTCTATCTCATTGGTATCGATGCATGGGTTCGTCGACGTGACGGTACCTGCGCAAAGTAAAGCTAATTTTCATCTCTCTTCAGATTGGGGCGAAATGTTTTCCGATCTCGATTTAAAAGTTGATGGAGCAGAGGAGATGAAATCACTTTCCAATAGAAAAATTGATGCCCAGTACAATGGGGGAGGAGTTGATTTTACCATCAAGTCAAATCATGCCGATATCTATCTACGTAAGAAGTAGAAATATTTCGTAACCCAAACCATTGCAATTTTAGTTCATTAAAATTTTAAAGCCATGTTGGTAAGTATTAATATGAGGCAAACCATCTGCTTGGTTCTGGTTTTTGCCACTACGTATACTTTTGGACAGAATAACATTGAGAAGAAGATCACCCTGACAGGAATTGAAAAGATTGTAGGGAATTTCCAATGGGGAGATGTCACACTAAAGAACTATGAGGGTAGTGAGCTGATCGTGGAGGGGGATGTCTCTATTAATTTGGGAGAAAATAATGATGCCTTTTCCCTGGAAACAAAAGCGGAAGGAAATGTTCTGGAAATTCATGCATCGGTAGAGGATTTTAAATCCCTGCCTTCGTATCTGGTCATAGATTCTGATCGGGGGAGGTCCTATAGGAAAATTGAAAAGACCGATGATCTCGATTGGAAGAAAATTCGCGACGAGTTTGGTAGTGGTCAATCATACTCCATGGGGCCATTAATTGAAATTTCGCTTACGATTCTGGTACCTAAAAAGTTGGCCCTTGTGATTGAGACTGAATATGGATCGATGGAAGCCATCGAATGTCAGAATCCAATGGATTTAAAAAGTAAATATGGTCATCTGATGGTCAACCTACCTGCCAGAATGGAAGAAGATTGTCAATTTGAATCTACCTATAGCTTTGTCGATGTCAGTTGTCCCCCAAACGCCGGTTATAATTTACTTTTGGAAACCAACTATGGACAAGTATATTCTAATTTGGATCTCAATATCGACAAGAAGGGTAGTGTAGATAAGATCTTCGAAAGTAAAATCATTGGAACTTTAAATAATGGTGGGTCTCCATTGCAAATTAAAGCTACCTACAGCGATATTTATTTGCGCATGAAAACATAACCTAAGCTCTCACTTCTTCATATAATCCTGAAATATTTAAACCGGGACTATGCATTAGGATTTTGTGATGCCCGTCTGGCTGGCTGTGCCGGACAGGCATCAAAAATTGATGGAACCTGCCCTGAACATGTTGAAGGGTGCCCGTATTTACCCGCCTGCCAAAGTCTTGTACGGCGGGGCAGGCAGCTATGCTGTCTCGTAATATAAAGCCTAATGCATATTCCCGGATATTC
>JAGQWV010001055.1 GCA_020437045.1 Saprospiraceae bacterium
CCTAATCTTGCAGGCGTGACCAGAGAAGTATCGGTAGAAGGGATTAAGAAATTCATTCGGAATTCTCAGGAAGTAATCGATGGAGGTGATCAACGGGCAAAGGAGTTGTTCGCCAAATTTCATGTTTATATGCCTCCTTTTGGTATGTACACCGAAGATCAGCTGGATGCAATAGTCGCATATTTACATACATTTGAAAAATCCGATGAAGAAAAAACAACCGATGCTGCGGCAATAGAAAATCCGATTGCTCAACCCATTGAGAGCTCGGGGATAGTAGTGCCAATGAAATTATTTACGGAGATTCCTTTTTCCAGCGAGGAGATGCCTCGTACACGCATCGTAAAAATGGTTCCTTTGCCGGGAAGCGATCGACTCTTTGTCGCGGATTTAAGGGGACAACTATATGAAATTATAAAACAGAAGCCGGTTCTGGTTTTAGATCTCAATAAAATATTCCCCAATTTCATTCACAAGCCTGGCCTGGCAACTGGTTTTGGCAGCTTTGCCTTTCATCCTGATTTTGTGAATAATGGGCTTCTGTATATCACTCATTCCGAGCCACCAAAGACCGCACCTGCCGATTTTGCCTATGCGGATTCGATTAAGGTGACACTGCAATGGGTGTTAAGTGAATGTACGGTAAAAAATCCTACCGCTTCCGTTTTTGAGGTTGCTGAGCGTGAATTGCTCAGAATTAATATGGTCACGGGAATTCACGGGATGCAGGATATTGAATTTAGACCAAATATTACCCCAGCGGATCCCGATTATGGTAAATTGTATGTGAATATAGGTGATGGTGGAAGTGCGGAGAATGGTTACACTTTTATTGCTGATAATCCTGGTACCGCCTGGAGTGCTATCTTACGCATTGATCCTGCCGGTAGAAATAGTAAAAACGGTAAATATGGAATACCTTCCGATAATCCTTTTGTGAATGCCGCTGCGGCTTTGCCGGAGGTCTATGCTTACGGTTTTCGTAATCCTCACCGAACGATCTGGGATCAGAAGGGAAGGATGTTTACCACCGGCATTGGCCACCATCAAATTGAAGAACTTAATCTGATATTGCCAGGCCGCAACTATGGATGGCCATATCGTGAGGGTACTTTTGTCCTCAATCCATTGCAGGATATGAATAGTGTTTTACCATTGCCGGAAAAAGATGAACGGGAATACACTTATCCTGTCGCTCAATTTGATCATGATGAAGGCAATGCCATTTCCGGAGGGTATGAAGTGACTACATCGTCACTTCCTCAACTACAGGGGAAATTTCTCTTTGGTGATATTGTGAGCGGTCGGTTATTTTTTATTAACATGGATGAAATCGAACTAGGTAAACAGGCACCAGTCTATGAATGGAAAATTGAGCTTGATGGAGTGCCGACAGATCTCGTAACCGTCACGGGTAGCAAACGCGTAGATCTCCGTTTTGGAATAGATTCAAAGAATAACATTTATATTCTGACCAAAGCGGATGGAAAAATTTATAAATTGACAGACCACCCACTTTAGTGCATATTACTTTTTCTGATTTATATTTCGATTTTAAGTGATCCACAACTTTTATCTGGAAGACAATTGAAACTTCCTCCAATTTATTTCGGAACAAGAAAATGAGATCACATCACACTCAGTAATAGTGATCTCATTTTAATGCCGTGAGATAGGAAGTTTATCCATTTCACTCATTAGGTCTGGGGCAAGAAATAGCTGATTTACCGATTACAGCGTGTCGTTAAAATTCAATTCTGTAATTCAAAACCGGAAAAAGGCCGGTATGATCCGTGTATTCAATTTGATCAGTAGACCGGTTATAAAAGTCTTCGAGATGATTGAGGTGATTAGTGACATTTTGAATGTCAAGCATAAGGCTATGCGTCGTCTTTGTTTTAATTATTTTGTAGCTGACCCCCACATCCAGACGATAATAACTGCCGACTGAATTAGCGAGATAAAGATCCTTGTCTCTCACCGTATGCCCTGCCTCCCTTGAAGCTTCGAGATTAATCGGTGTAGTTCGATTTCCCCCATTAAGCACCATTTTACCATTCATGCCAAAGATTTTATTTTTATTTTTTCCCATGACAATTTCTTTACCTGCCAATAAATTCGTCTGATATTGAGAGTTAAATCTCGTATTGTACCACTTACCTGAGGCATTGCTAAACCGGGAGTTAAATAAGCTTCCTGATAGAAGGAAATAATAGGAATTACTGAAGCTTTTCTCCATGGAAATATCAATGCCATAATTTTTTCCCTTGCCATCGTTGGTGGCTGTTGAGTTTCCACTTAACATATCCCAGACATCGAGTGAATTGAGTATTGAATAGACACTCGACGGATCTTTTTCTACAGGAACATCATAGAGGTATTGGTAGTATAGTTCTGTATTGAATCGTAAATCACTGGAAATTCGAAAATCGTAACCCAGAACCGCATGAAAGGATTTTATATAATCGAGATTTCTGTTGGGAAGTGTTTTTATGTCCCGTTGATCACTGGACTCAATAAAATAGAATACTGGATGCTCTGGTTTCGAATGTAATCCCAGGGCCAGGTGAAGGGCTTGCTTTTGATCTGCCTGCCATTTTAAGGCAAAGCGAGGTTCGATACTGGATTTCTTCGTCAGACCGAAATAGTTGAAATGCAAACCACCCGTTGTCGTCCAATTTTCGTTTAGCCGGTATTTCCATTGTATAAAACTATTTAATTGAGTGGTGAAGCCACTGTCTTGCAGATACGTCGTGAAGGTTTCGCCATTGTCACTGAAATCCCGGGCATAAAAATCAAAGTGGTGATAACTACCGATGATGCCTATTTTATAACTGTTTTTTGCATTCAATTTATGATTGTAAGTGCTACTAAGCCGGTAAATCTGGTTGTTAAACCTATTTTCAAATTCTTTAATCTTGCGATAATTCTGAGTAGGGTCCAAATGATAATCATCATTGGAGTTTTGATCAGTAGATGCCGCAAAGACTGTATGGAGGTACCGTTTGTCATCAAGAAGTAATTTGTGCGATATCCCAATGGTGCCAACGGTTTGACGTTCATTAAAGCCATAATCATCATCACTTTCTATCCATTTTGTTGAGTCGGATTCCACCTTAAAATAGGCTCTGTTTTTTCCGGACAGACCAAAGATATTGAAGGTGCCCCAGGATGATTTTGGCAAATAGACATTAAAGGATAGGTCACCATATTCAGGTAAGACGTCACCCGCGGGGTTCAGGCCAATTTTTTGCAGCATTCCTAAGGTGGAGTACCGGAAATTTACCAGATAACTGCCGTCACCAGGTTTACCTATCGGACCTTCTGTGGCGATTTCTGTACCCAGTATGCCAAGCATAAAGGAATGTTCTCGCTTTTCGTTATTTCCTTTCCGGAGTTTCAGATCAAATGCACCGGAGATGGCATCACCAAATTCAGCGGGAAATGCTCCGGTATAAAAGTCTGAGGTAGAAATGAGACTACTGCTCAGCATGCTAATGCCCCCACCACTACTGCCAATACCTCCAAAGTGATTTGGATTGGGGATTTCGATGCCTTCCAGCCGCCAAAGTACTCCCCTTGGAGAATTACCCCGGACAATAATTTCATTAAAGAGATCTGAGCTGCCACCAGTAGTTGATACACCGGCAAAGTTCATTGCCATCCGGGCTGGATCAAAGAGGCTCGATGCATAGCGTCCGGTTTCCTCTACCGAAAATGACCTTGCACTGGAAAGGGCCATTTCATTAAGTGGTGCTGCTTTTTCCTGATCAACGCGGACAACCACTTCTTCCATTGATATTAATGATTCGGTCATCCCGATATCCAGTACCAATTCTTTACCGGTAGTGATTAAAATATTATTTAGATAAACCGGTTCATAACCGAGATAAGTGATTACAATATTTTGTCTTCCAATAGGTACGTTTTTAATTTCGAAATGTCCATCAAGATCTGTACTGGTTCCGAGATCGGTATTTTCAATCATAATATTGGCACCAGTCAGAGGCGTTAGTGTCTCTTGTTCGAAAATGGTTCCCCGGAAGGTCTGAACATGATTCTGGGCATAGATAAGAAAGGGCATGTATAAGCATGCCAGGACTAAGGCGCTTGTTTTCATAGTTTATTAGGTCAGTTTACATTTTTTACTTAANNGATTTGTTTCCCTTTTAATCAGTATGATGTAATCTGATTTAAACTACCCCTATATACACACACACTTTTTTTTGAAAAAAAAAAGGCCTGTATAGTACAGGCCAACTAAAAAACACTTGGTATGAAAAAAATTGGATCTGAAAATTTATCCTATGGTGGACAATAAAAAGCTCTATGATCT
>JAGQWV010001056.1 GCA_020437045.1 Saprospiraceae bacterium
CTTTCGTACAGATCGACCACGAGAAATAAGCACCGTACTGACCCAAGAGGATATGCCTGAATATGATATGTACAGGCTCCATGTAGACTATCTCACCATGACCCGGTATGACGACACCTTTATGAACGTAAAGGTCTTATTTGAGAATGAAGACCTGGTCAATACGATGGGAGAAGTAGTATCAAAGGCAGGTAAAACTCAGGTACGTATCGCAGAAACAGAGAAATATCCTCATGTTACCTTTTTCTTTTCAGGTGGACGTGAGATTCCCTTTGCAGGTGAAGAAAGAATTCTGGTGTCTTCACCTAAAGTTGCAACCTATGATCTTCAACCCGAAATGAGTGCGTATGAAGTAACCGATAAGGTCATCAAGCACATCAATGAAAAACTTCCAGATTTTGTTTGTTTAAATTTTGCAAATGCCGACATGGTGGGACATACCGGTGATTTTAAAGCCGCCATGCAAGCTGCGCATGCCGTTGATCAATGCATGTCCAGATTAGTCCCCACTTTACTCAAGCACGATTACAAAATCATCGTCATTGCCGATCACGGTAATGCAGACTACATGATCAATGCCGACGGCACTCCAAATACTGCTCATACCAAAAATCCAGTTCCATGTATTTTTGTTAGTAATGAAGCTAAAAATCAAATTATTAAGAATGGCAAACTAGCCGACATTGCTCCTACTTTACTCCATCTGATGCAGATTGACGTACCTGCTGAAATGGATGGAGATAACTTACTGCCTTCGTAATGCTGCGTAAATCGATCTACTGGGTTCTTTCTGGGTTATTTCTTCTTACATCCTGCATGAGCAACGGTGATACATCAACCAATTCCTTCCAGCCACCTTATTTTGATTTAGCTGGATTTATCAAGCAGTCGACGTTGGATACTTCTATGACCCGAGTAAATAAAACCATTGAGATCGATGGTCAGGAAGAATCAAAAGTACTCGAAGACTATGCATTATGGAAGGACATTAGAAGTTTTGACGCCTATGATATTAATCGACCAGCGCTCTCTGATAAGTATACAGCCGATACCATTCATTCATCAACCATGACGACGACTACTTATCAACCTGTTGATACTGCTGCTGACCTGAATGTCCTGCTGCTACGGATCACCAAAAGCCAGGATACCGTCTCATCTATCCAGATCAAAACTTCAACAAAGAGTTTTCTCGAACATATCGTGCTCGATATCGACTGGAGACCGGAAATCGGGTATTCTATACATCGAAGTAGTAAGAGAATATTTTCGAGTCAAATCCATCACCAGAATATTGAAGTAAGTCGAATGGACAGCCATTAACATCTCCACCAATCGCTGAGTAACCACGTATTAACCGTGCTCCAATGCCTGTTTTTTATCAGTTGCCGATGAAATCTTGGATGAAAATCATTGCTGAACATCACAATACAATATACTTCTGTCATTTTAGATCTGAGCCATATATTATTAGCTACATAAAGTAATATGTGATACAATATATGGTTGCTACAGCCATTTATGCAATATTTTATTCTGCATGCATCGATTTCGCATTACATTGTATTTCAGACAATTAGATTATTAGTTATTCACAAAATGTGTCAAAGTGCAATTTGAAGTATGCTGTCATCCATATTACCTTTACCATTGTAAAGATTTTAGAAAAGCAAAAACAGACCATAATTAGATAAAAAGATATCAAATAGTGGTAACCTGTTTAAGATTTCCTTCCCTTAAAAAATGGCAGTAGAGAGCCGGTGTCGATTCTAGACGCCGGCTATTTTTTTATTGGCTGGTTATAATTTTCAATATCGATATTATCAGCAGGACATTACCAAACCTTTTGCACGGGTAGTCTTTTATTCATTACTTTAAACCACAGCGGTGGAACCATCGCCAATAAAATAGATCCGGGATAGCCGGTGGGCAATTGGGGGCTTTTCGCATAGGGTTGTAATAATTGGTACTTCTTGCTTGCCTTGCAATGGTGGTCTGCATGCCTTGTCAACT
>JAGQWV010001057.1 GCA_020437045.1 Saprospiraceae bacterium
ACTTAACCGAGCTCTCTCAAAAAATGGCAGCAACTGTAAAGCTGGATCCGGTGCCGATGTATGCATACCGGGATAGTACAGCGACGATGTGGCAACATCACCTGATCATTGAAGGTCAACGAAAGACAAAAAAGGGTTTGATCGGTGGAATCAAGAAATATGTTGTTTTATCTGCTAATATCAAGCGCGACCCCAGAGGCAACCGTGTAGCAATCTATGGATGGCATCGTATGGATGGTATTCTGATTCAACCTTTGTATGTGGGCCATGTAAATACCTATGTCGATTACAGTCATGGTATTCGACTGGTATGGCGCAGAATGAAAGTGGATGGAAAATGGATAGATTATAAAGAGTCATGGATGATGATCTATTAAGGCCTTTGCTGTGTAATGATCAATTATGTGACTTTTATCACTATTGATATCTTGCTATGAACCTAACTTGTCCCGAAAATGTAGATTTATCTGCAATAATCGATGCGTTGGTCTACTAGTTAGATCGCATTAGCATTCGAATTGTGGTTTAATCCATAATTCTGGATGAGGTTCTTTAGTTTTTTAATAATAAAATCAAACCAGATAAAATGAGTTATTATTTCAGCAAAATATTGAAAGGTAAAAGTTTTGAAGAGGCGATAGATCGAACTACGGAAGAGTTAAAGAAAGAGGGTTTTGGCGTTCTTACAACCATCGATGTCAAAGAGACATTAAAGAAAAAAATTGATGTCGATTTTAAGAAATACAAAATCCTGGGAGCCTGTAATCCTCAATTTGCCTATAAGGCACTAAGTGGTGAAGACAAGATAGGTGTCTTTCTTCCTTGTAATGTTGTCGTAGAAGAGCATGATAATGGTGATGTCGAAGTATCGGCTGTCGATCCGATTGCATCTATGATTTCGGTGAAGAATGAACAGCTGGGAGTTATTGCTACGGAAGTACAGCAGAAATTGAAAAGAGTAATTGACCAGTTGAATTAGCAGGTGGTCTTATTGAATCACCTATTGATCAAAACCGGGAAAAAGCATTTTTAATTGTTCTGCATTGAGTTGGGTACCATATTGGCAGAGCTCAAAGGCTTCGGCATACTTGACCGCTTTACCTTTTTCTTGCCCATAGAGTTCAATAAGTTTTTCGCGGTATTGATCAGCGACTGCTTCGTTGTTTTTTTTGACCAGATCTAAAATGGTGGCCTTACGTCCTTCCGGATCTTTGGGGATATCAGATCTGTAGCTTGCTTGCCAGGAGTGTTCGTCGGCAAACTGTGATGGCATCGCTTCAATGCATGCCCACTTGCTGTCAGCCGCATCATCGATATCCACAACAATTATCGGGTCAAATGGATAGGGCTTCTTAAAACCATCTGAGTAGAACATAAATACCGGATTTTTTTTAGTTGGCTTGCTGTTTGTCGAGAAGAATGGAGCGACTACCACGACCGCTGCATCCTGAACTAATTCTCCTGTGTATCGGTGATCTGGGTGATAGTCATATGGTCGATGACACAACACTATATCAGCCTGCCATTCACGGATGAGATCGGCTACCTTTCGCCTGTTTTCCATGGTAGGCATTAATTCTCCATCGTGGATATCCAATACTTCAGTTTCGATACCAAAAATTTGGGCACACTCAGCAACTTCTGCTCGTCGTCGATTAGCTAGCGGTGCGCCCGCCTCCTGGAAATGACCAATGTCACCATTAGTCATAGCAACAAACTTTACTTTATGACCCTGGGCTGCCCACATGCTTGCCACTCCCCCAGCTTTCAGTTCTGCATCATCGGGATGTGCTCCAAAGGCAATGATCCGCAATTTTCCATCTGGATGATTTTGAGCATACATTGACAGGAACGAACTGAATAAAATGAGTGTCCACAAGAATGGAAATGTCAGTAATTGCTTAAGCATGTTGTTACCGGATAGATTCATTTTAAATTTAAGGAATAATTTACGCAAAATGAATCATATTTCGAATCCGCCAAATGCCTGCAATAGATTAGTGAATATGGGTTTCCCCATATGACAAGAGGGATTGCGTTTAATCTCTCCGTTCATACCGCTGGATTTTTTCAATTCTTCGGGAGTGTCGGTCCCTATTTACATAAGATGTATTCAGCCAGATGGTGATAACTTTTATGGCTTCTTCCTTAGAAACAAAACGGGCTCCGAGCGATAAAACATTGGCATGATTATGCACTCGTGATAATGTGACGATATCGATAGGTCCACCATAATAGAGTGCCGCGCGAATATTTCTTACTTTATTAGCAGCTATAGCCTCTCCCTGACCTGAACCCCCGATGACTATGCCTAAATTATTTTCAGGATCAACGGCTACTTTTTCAGCAGCAGGGATAATGAAATCCGGATAATCGTCTTTTTCGTCGTACACAAATGCGCCTATGTCTTCGTAATCTAACTTCGACATTGTTAAAAAGGCAATGATTTCTTTTTTTAAATCAAAGCCAGCATGATCTGATGCCAGGTATATCATTTGATTTTCAATTTGACAAA
>JAGQWV010001058.1 GCA_020437045.1 Saprospiraceae bacterium
GCGCAGATCGGCATTGTATACTGGGATACCTAAAACTTTGAATATCTCACTTACCAGACTTTTACCTGCTCCGATTCCACCTGTAATACCGATTTTATACATGCAATTCTATGTAACTACCGCAAAATTACGGCAAATTTCCGGCTGTACTATTCCTGGGGCACAGAGTCGATAAAGAAATATTAAAATAATTATAATATTTTGGTGCGGTAAAACTTGTCCAATGAAAAAATTCGATGAGCCTAGCGCTCTTAGCAACGTTGCCGCATTTCACGATGTTTTTGATCTGCCTGTACTTAATACTCCTCAAATTCCTGATTCCGACCGTTGCCGGCTAAGGATCAACCTCTTGGAGGAAGAATTGCGTGAACTGAAAGAAGCGATTGCCAAAAAAGACATCGTAGAAGCTGCAGATGCCTTTGCAGATTTGCAATATGTGCTTTCGGGTGCCATCCTCGAATTTGGTCTGGCGCCATCTTTTAAAGAACTCTTTGAGGAAGTGCAGCGGTCTAATATGAGTAAAGTTTGTCAATCGTTGGAGGATGCAAATGCTACAATTGATCATTATCGGGATACGAAGGGGCAGGAGGGTGAAATCGTTGAAAAAGAAGGACAGTTTTTGGTGTATAGAAAGGGAGATCGAAAGGTATTGAAGTCTGTCAGATATTCAGAAGCAAGATTGCGCGAAATAGTTGAAAATCAATTGGTAGTAAAGACCAAGTAAAGTATCACCTTATTTTGACCAACCTAAGGTTGTCCCAAGGTCATCTTTTAAAGCCAAGACATTTTTCTGGATAATTGAAAGAAAAATCAGACCTTTACCATACGATTGAATTTTACCTTTGCCAAAGGCACATGCAAACCAAAGCTGCATTATGTACATAGATAACGTACTCGAAACAATAGGTAACACCCCCCTCGTTAAACTTCAGAACTTAAAAGACATTCCGGCAACTGTGTTGGCTAAAGTCGAAGCTTATAATCCCGGATTATCTGCCAAAGATCGTATCGTTAGATACATGATCGCCAAAGCTGAACAAGCTGGAAAAATTAAACCCGGTGCAACCATTATCGAGGCGACATCAGGTAATACCGGTTTCAGTTTGGCACTCATATGTGCGATTAAGGGTTACAAATGTGTGCTGACTATCACCAGTAAAGCCAGCGAAGAAAAGATCCAGGGACTGAAAGCCCTTGGAGCAGAGGTGGTTGTTTGTCCTGCTGATGTTGCCCCGGAAGATCCGCGTTCGTATTATAGCCAGGCAATATCGATGCGCGATCGAATCCCGAACTCCTATTACCTAAATCAGAATTTCAATACGGATAATATGGAGGCCCATTATCTCACCACGGGGCCGGAAATTTGGACGCAAACTAGCCAGAAGATCACTTATTTTATTTGCTGTGCCGGAACAGGTGGTACCATTAGTGGTACGGGGCGATTTTTGAAAGAACAAGATCCTGATATCAAGGTCATCGCCGTTGATGGCTACGGTTCCGTACTTAAGAAATTTCATGAAACCGGTGTTTATGACCGAAGTGTCATAAAGCCAATCAGGATTGAAGGATTAGGCAAAACCATTATTCCGGCAAATGTCGATTTTTCTGTGATTGATGAATTTGTGCGGGTTAGCGATAAAGATGCTGCCCTTAAAGTAAGAGAACTGGCAAAGGAAGAAGGTTTATTTGTCGGCTACTCTAGTGGTGCTGCACTCCAAGCGGTATATCAATTACGTGACCAACTGACGGAGGATGACGTTGTCGTAATCTTGTTATCCGATCATGGAAGTCGGTATCTCAGTAAGATCTTCAATGATCTTTGGATGAAAGAGCAAGGGTTTTTACCTGGTCAAGATGTACGGGATGATGCGCTTACTCAACAACAAGGAGTTTCGAATAGTGTGAGTTACTATCGTGACTATTACAAGCGATATCGACAATTTGTGCGCAAGAGTTATAAAATGATCCGGGATAATTGGTAGCGCTGCGAAGTCCTAACTAAAAAGGTAATTGATCCAGAAAAATACCACCAGGTATATCCAAAGGATATCCAGAAAATGCCAGTAAACGGTCAGTAAATTGAGTTTAACTTTTTTCTCTGGATTGCTGAAATACAACAAGACACTGACCGGTTCCACCATCCTTTTTGCGGCGGTCCTGTAGAAACTTATCAGAAATGGCATACCGGCCAAGATGTGGGCAAAATGAACCGCAGAAATAAGGTAGAGATAGGAAACACCATTATTAATACCCAAAGGCAAATCCATATTAAAAAGTCGATACCATCCAAAGGCCTGGCTTATCATGAATAGGACACTTAAAATGATGGTGCTTAAAAGCATCTGCTTATAGTCAGCGGTATTGTCATCGAGATATGCCTTTTTTGC
>JAGQWV010001059.1 GCA_020437045.1 Saprospiraceae bacterium
ATTTTCGTAGTCATTGTCTTATCTATGCGCATATGCTGATTGTCAAACAATCACTTTCCTGTTTCTTAAAGATCAACATTTGATCTCTGTACTTTCTTTATCAAAAATCATGCACAGAGCCACTTAAGAGGTGACTCTGTGCAAGGGGGATTAACTAAGCGGTTCAAAATCCACTTTTCAAAAAATTATGGTTTTCTAAGACCTGGTTTCATATTTCTACGCATTCCATTTCAAGGATTAAATTGTTGTTGTTGATTATATCGGATTTATAACAGGTATAAACAACTAATTGCTTTTCACCACCTTGATCTGTTTATTTAGATGATTCCCCAGTAATTGTACGAAGTAAATGCCGGGAACCAGATCGCCAACATCCAGATCCAGGGAGTAACTTCCAGCATACTCCAGTAGATCCCGGTCTATTATTGCAAATCCATTAATATCTCGGACCAGTAGGCGGCTTGCATTTACCCCCGAACTGGAACTCCAGTTGATATGCAGTTCATCTAAAACCGGATTGGGACTTGCCAACAGTTCAAGATTATTATTAGATATCAGATCTTTTCCCGACGGGTTTATCGAATAGTCTTTAAGGGAAATGGCTTGGCCCATCTTAATCTCGATGCAGGCGTCTTGTTGACAGTTCTCCTGGAACGATTCCACACAATATTTTCCATCTTCCGTTACAATAATCGAATTAGCAGTCTCCCCCGTGCTCCACAGAAAATCATAGTCCTTCTCGTCACTCACCTTCGCAGTCAGTTGATATCCCATTTGATCAGAAACGATTTTCTTCTGAATTCTGAGATGACATTGGTCTCTATTTTCATCAACTAAAATGCAAGCTGATGAGGTACAACCAAAGACATTAGTTACGGTAACGCAATACTCGCCTCCCGAATCCGGATGAATTGCCCTGGTACTGTCTCCCGTATTCCATTGAATTTGAAATGGCGGGAATCCACGCGGTTGAGCAATTAAATTACCACCCTGAGTACGTTTAATCTTTACCTCACAGAGTGTTGCTATCGGAGATAGATCAATACAATCATCCGATGTACAGCCGTTGGCATCAGTCACTTCAACACAGTACTCCTTTAAGTCACCTACAACGATTGATTTAGTCGTGTCTCCTGTACTCCATAGATAGGTAAATGGAGGCTGACCATAAGAACGGCTAACCAATCGAAAGCCAGTAGTGGCATCAGAAAAATTGGGTAGAATGGAAATTTCAGTCTTACAACTGGTGGCTGGATCAAAAGAGAAACAGGCATTTGAAATACAGCCGAAAGCATCTTTCACTTCAACACAATACTCTCCCGCCGAACGAACGGTAATCACCTGAGTACTGTCACCTGTACTCCATTGATAGGTAAAAGGAGCCCGACCTTTTGTTCGTGCGATTAGACGTACACCGATGGCATCAATCTGTGGTCCGCTTCTAAGCGCGTGGATGACAGTCTCACAAGAAGGTTCTTGTACGGTGCGACAAGCTTCTGACAGACATCCTGTTGCATCGACTACTGTAACACAATACTCACCTGCTGTAGTGACAGCAATTCGTTCAGTGGTTTCTCCCGTACTCCAGGTATAGGTATACGGTTTCTCCCCCTTAGTGTGCACAAGCAAAGTATATTTACCAGCGGCACTACTTGAAGGCAATATTTTGATCTCGCTTCGGCAATCCTTGTCCGATCGCAATTCAAACCCATCCCGGGCTTGGCATCCATCTGCACCAGTAGCGATGACCCAATATCCACCCGGATCTTTAACATTAATCTGAGCGGTGGTTTCACCCGTACTCCACTCGAAGGAAAATGGTTCTTCACCTTTGGTTCTTGTCGACAACTGATACGACGAATCGTCTAATTTTTCTGCCGAAATCCGGACCGCGCAGCCATCGCTTGTGCGACAGTGACGTAATAAAATGGAATGAATCGGATGATTTTGATGGTAGACGATTCTTTTCGTCTGGTCGCAGCCCTCGATTGCGAAAAAGAGGGTGCCCTTTTTTACTTGACCTGGCACCTCTATCTCCAGAACAAAAATTCCCTCAGCATTGCTCACAAGAATGGTGTCGACAGTGAGAGAATCATCTGCAGATGAAGTGACAAGTACCATAGCACCAGGCACACCATGTTGATGGCTATTGTACACGATACCTTTAATCGATACCGTGTACGCCATTAAAAAACCGGGGATAATCCAAAGCAGGGTAAATGGGAGTATTTTTTTTGCCATTTTGTTTTGTATTAAGCTAAAAACAAATTTTGTTAATAACCAGTACACGTACAATTTGCAGGAAAGGTTGGGTCGGACAGGAAAATAATTCGTAAAGTAACAATGGTCAGGTTTTCCTTATCTTTTAAGCTCATTACCACAC
>JAGQWV010001060.1 GCA_020437045.1 Saprospiraceae bacterium
CATAGCATTGGTATTCACGCTTTTAGGAATCTGGGTAGCTAGTAAAATTCTTCCTAATCCCCATACGAATCAGTATAAATTGGAGCATGTGGTTACGCCAAAAGGACTGAGTATTTTATCCGAAAGAGAGTTGGAGGTCTTAAAGAAAATGGCCGATGGGCTAAGTAATCAGCAAATAGCTGAAAGTCTCTTCATATCCCTTCATACCGTAAAGACACATTCCACTCGAATTTTTGAAAAATTGGATGTAAATAGAAGGACGCAGGCAGTATTGAAAGCCAGGGAAAAAGGAATCCTGGACGAAGTCATCTCGTCGAAGAGAGTTTGATGGATTCAAGAAAAAAATTATCACATAACGTAATATTTTCTTTCTAAAAGGGCTATTTGGTACTTTAGTATGACCTTGATATGGCCCTGTTGCTGCATCTTGCTTCAAAATTTCAAACGTATGAATCGCTTAATTATAACCCTAGGGTCCATTGCCGGAGCCATTTTGGTTTTTATGCTGGCTCTTTCACTGATTTTTATGAATGGTGATCTGCGTGCAGAAGCTATGCAATATGGAGAAATCGTTGGGTATGCCACAATGATTATCTCTCTCAGCCTGATTTACGTGGGTATTAGAAAATTTCGTGATGATCATCTGGACGGACAAATTTCCTTTCTTGAAGGTTTTAAAATAGGTATACTAATTACCTTGGTTGCTTCAATCATTTATGTAGTGGGATGGATGATCCTTTCTGATTGGCTTGCACCGGATTTTCTGGAACGTTATAGTGAATTTACGCTCAATCAAATGCGGCATAATGGATCCAGCACACAGGAAATCGCTGAAGCAAAAGCGATGACCGATAAATACATTGAATTGTATAAAAATCCTCTCCTCAAGGCAGGGATGACGTTCATGGAAGTTTTTCCGGTTGGACTGATCATTACGCTGATCAGTTCACTAATTCTTAAAAGAAAATAATCAACATTAAAAATTTGCCCTATGAAAAGAGTAACTGGTATTGGTGGAATATTTTTTAAATGTGATGAGCCGGTTGAATTAAGAAATTGGTATCGGGATCACCTCGGACTGGTCACCAATGACTATGGTGCCTTATTCGAATTTCGGGAATCTGAAAACCCTCAAAAGAAGGCTTATTTGCAGTGGAGCACTTTCTCAAAAGAGGGCACCTACATGAACCCATCCAAAAAAGACTTCATGATCAATTATCGTGTAGCTGATTTGGAAAAATTGGTTTCCGTCTTACGGGACGAAGGCGTCACGATACTCGATGAGATCGAAACCTATGATTATGGCAAATTTGTGCATATCATGGATCCGGAAGGTAATAAGATCGAACTCTGGGAACCGGTTGACCAGGAATTTGAAGATGAGTATGGTGATGAAAGTGTTAAATGAAAAAAATCTTATAAAAATCATTTTCCCGGCATTTGCATTACCCCATAAGTGGTTGCATGGGTAATGCTATTTAAAGGTATTTAGATGAAGTACTTCTGAAATTCGCTGCTAGGGTAAATAACGTTTAATTACATATATCCTTGGCTTCCCTTTACCTTACTTCAGAAAGAAATGTAGATCTTTGGCTTATTCAACAAGTCCAAGCATTTCAAAAAAGAAGGTACTATGAGATTTATCATATCAGGAATTTTGCCGCTGGTAATCCTGCCGTTGATAGGTGTTGCCCAAATCCAACTCACTGATTTACGAACTGAAAACCGTAAGGATCCCCTTGGTCTTGATATTTCGGCGCCTAGATTTGGTTGGAAATTGGAAGGGATGGAAAGAGGAATAATGCAATCAGCCTATGAAATTGAGGTATCTCAGGAAAAGAGTACCATTTGGAATTCGGGGAGAGTAGAGAGTGATGCGTCTACTTTCGTACCATACGCAGGACCTGAACTTGAATCCAATGAGATTTACCAGTGGAAAGTAAGAGTTTGGGATCAGAAAGGAGCCACTTCGAATTGGAGTGATTTTGCCAGTTTTCAAATGGGTATTCTTAACGAAGCAGTATGGAAAGCTCGATGGATAGAAACAACGGCACCGGAACCGGCTAGTCGCCCTGCTCAGTGGTTTAGGAAAGATTTCGAGACGAGCAAACAACTCCAGTCTGCAAGACTATATATTTCCTCTCACGGACTCTATGAAGCATATATAAATGGTAAGCGGGTGGGAGATGCTTATCTCACTCCAGGATGGACTAGTTACCGAAAACGGATGCAGTATCAGGTCTATGATGTAACTGATATGGTGGGCAGAGGTAATAATACCCTGGCTGCCGAAGTTGGCAATGGGTGGTATCGTGGCAATCTTGCCTGGGGAGGACATCACAACATATATGGCAGAACACTGGGGCTTTTTGCCCAACTCATGATCACCTATTCAGATGGAAGTTCAGAAATGGTCTTTACCGATGATACCTGGAAAAGTGACTTTTCTTCGATTCGATACACAGAGATTTACCACGGCGAAACCATAGATGCACGCAAAGATCAGGATGGCTGGAACAGACCTGGTTTCGACGCTTCGGGTTGGAATGACGTCAAAGTAACCAGAGATCCATTAGATGATCTGATTGCTACTTATAATGAGCCCATACGCCAACATGAGACATTTCCTGTTGCCAAACTTATAACTTCCCCGAAAGGAGAAAAGATTCTGGATTTTGGACAAAACCTGGTGGGATGGGTGATTGTGAAAGCGGCGGGAGCCCCGGGAGATAGGGTCGTACTTTCTCACTCGGAAGTGCTGGATAAAGAGGGTAACTTTTATACCTTAAGTCTCCGGGCGGCCAAACAGCAAGACACCTACATATTAAAAGGATCAGGAGAGGAGGTATTCCATCCTCATTTTACCTGGCAAGGATTCAGATATGTACGGATTGACGAGTATCCCGGCGAAGTCAATCCCCTTGATTTTACGGCAGTAGCTCTTTATTCCGATATGCCGAAAACCGGTGAATTTAGTACTTCAAATGAACTGATTAATCAACTACAACATAACATTCAATGGGGGCAGAGAGGAAATTTTCTGGATGTACCCACCGATTGTCCGCAGCGAGATGAAAGACTTGGCTGGACCGGTGATGCACAAGCTTTTTCCCGAACAGCAACCTTCAATTTCGATGTGCATAACTTCTTTTCCAAATGGCTTAAGGATGTTGCTGCTGATCAGGGATCGGACGGTAAAGTTCCCTTTGTAATACCGGATGTTCTCGGTCCTAATTCGGGTGGTTCTGCAGGATGGGCGGATGTAGCGACCA
>JAGQWV010001061.1 GCA_020437045.1 Saprospiraceae bacterium
ATTCTACAACAGGGGGATAAATGATATCTCCAAAAATTTTAATGTATGAAAGGCGTTCCTGAATATCTGCATCTGGATCCTGCACTACCTTTGCCGCTTCGGACATATGGTTTTCCTCTCCCTTGCGGATTCCAAAAGCATGAGCACCCTCTTCCATGACATCGGAATATGATTGTAGGGTAGCATAGAGTGTTGCAGGTAAAGATTGCAAATCCCGCCCTCGTAGTCCTTCCAATATTCCGGTAACTAATGGTTTTGCCAACTGATGTTTCGGAGCTTGCTGGAGCAAAACATCGAGAGTATGGTAGCACTCCTCAGTATTTCCAGCCACTAATCGTTGTCCTAAACGAGAGAGTATCGTATGCTGGGCGGTCGGAGACATCCATACATCAGGCGCAGCAAAAATTTCCGAACCGATTGATGGATGGGTAAGTATTTTGGCTTCGATGGCCCACCAAGTTTGCAGAGGGATATCCGGGTCTATATCATCTTCTTTATGACTTAATAAGGCCTTGATAATTTGGGAAGTATAATGGTAATCTATGCGTTTTGCGGTGGCAGCCAGCTGGCTTCTGACTTCTGGATGCATTTCAGAGATGGCCATTTGTACAAGTGCCTTACCCTGCTCCTGAGTTATAGACATTTGATCGCCAATGAGGCGCACACTCCACATTCTAACAAATGGGTCGGTATGCTGCAGCGTCTTAAGCGATAACGTCGCATCAAAAGCACCACACGCATTTAATCCCCAAAGTGCTTCCAGGGCAATTTGGCCATTTTCGTTTTTCAATAGGGGAGTCAGTAGTTGGATGTAATGTGGATCTTTTCGATCTGCTAATATTCTTTGCACCTGCTGTCTAATCCATTTTTGATCACTTGATAAGCCTGAAATCAATTCTTCATCAGACCATTTTGCCAAATCCACCTGATGGCCTCCTGGTGTACTTTGGGCATCTCTTAAGCGATAAACACGACCACTTTTTTTATCCCAGGTGTCACGGGGATCTACATGTGAAAGTCGACTATCATACCAATCTGCTAAGTAAACGGCACCATCGGGCCCAGCTTTGATATCAACCGGCCGAAACCAGTGATCGGGAGTCTCCAGGATTCGTTCTTCATCGAAGTTTCTAAAGGTGGAACCATTGGGTTCTAAGCGGGTCATTTGTATATAACTTTGAAGTGGATTGATGGCAAGCATCTTATTGCGATATCGAAGGGGCAGTCGATTTTCTTCATATTTTATCCATGCATGTGTAAATCTTTTTTTATCGCCTTCAAGCGCCATATTTGGGAGATATCCAAAACTATACGGATTGGTATGCGGGCCATGTTTACCCCAGTTTTTTACGTAGTAGGCACCCTGCTTGTAATACTGTCCACGATCATTTCCATTATCACCAGAGTAAAGCCGGCCTTTCTCATCCAATTCTACATCAAAGGTATTTCCTCCTCCTTCAGCAAAAATTTCGAAGGTTTTCCGTTCGGGATGGTATCTCCAGATGGCCTGACCCTGAAATCGGATATGCTTCGTCACGGCTGAACTAACATCGGCGGTCGTAGTACTGCCCTGTGCCCCATAGATCCATCCGTCAGGACCCCAGCGAAGATTGTTAGCCACTGCATGGGTGTCCTCCAATCCAAAGCCTTGGAGATGAACTTCCGGGTCACCATCCGGAATACCATTATCGTCATGATCCGGATAGGCCAGGAGATAAGGAGGATTTAGCACCCAGATCCGGCCACTGCCTGTGAGAACACTAGTGGCAATATTCAAACCGGAGATGGCAGTAGTAGATTTGTCAAAAACGCCATCGCCATTGGTATCTTCAAAAAAGGTGATTTTGTCTGCACCCGTCACTCCTGCCGGTGGAGCCTCCGGCACTTTATCAAATTGAACCCGGAGATGATTATCTACGCTGGTGATTTTTAATCCTTCCGGATAGGGATACTGACTGTATTGCACTACCCAGAGTCGACCATGACGATCAAATTTTATTTCAACCGGTTGAAAGATTTCGGGTTCTGCCAGAACCAAATCGATTGCTAAATCATCAGGATGCTTAAAGAGAGAAACTGCTTCCTTCGGGGGTGTGGATTGAGTTTCATCGGTTAGATCACCTCTACCTTCAAAAGATTCAATAAATTCTGACACCTCATCGGAAGCAGCTTTCTTGTCTGTGGTGTCGTGATTGGTGTCAGGTACACAGCTAAGCAACATGACAAAGATCCAGATAATATTCTTCGGGTTCATTAAGTAAATTTGCTTGTCATCAGGAATCGATTGGAAAATTACACGTTTTTTCTTTAATCGATTGACGATGTGACCAATGAAGTTGAAATTCGATTTATTGGGAAAATTTGGAAAGCAAATGGGTGTAAAAATGTCTTTGGAGACCTATATTTTTGAAAGTGATTATAAAAGAACTTTGTCTGATGAATATAAAGGGAGTTAGGTGTAGAAACCAAATGAAATATTATAAATACCTCCTTTTGATTGGAGTTTTAGTGTTAGTGAGATGTCGAAGTAATGTGGCTTCTGTTTATGATTTTCCGAAACCTGTCGATACGCACAGCCAATCTATTGTGATGCAAGATAAAAGACTGTATAAGGCAGATGATGTTTCAGCTGATAATCGTTTTGATGGAGCGAGGTTGAATAATTTTTTTCAAGTGGATGATCAAACTTTTCAGGTTGATATTTTTCCTGAAAATACGCCTATCAATCCCAGCCCCTGGTATTCCTTTAAAATATGGTCAGATAATCCTCGTCAACTGGATTTGATCTTAAACTATGATAGTGTCCCGCACCGGTATCAACCATGGTTGAGTAATAACGGTATCGATTGGTCAATGATGGATAGTACTAAAATCGAAATGCTAAGCGAAAATAAGGTGAAAATTCATCTTCAGTTGGCTCGCGATACGCTATGGGTCTCAGCTCAGGAATTGGTTAATTCAGAGAGAGTCCGGACGTGGTGCCTGGATGTTTCGCGACATGCTGCAGTGCACTTTGATGTCGTTGGTAAGAGTCTTCTGGGTAAAGACATATACCGGCTAAGGATAGGAGAGGGAATTGAGCAAAAGAAACCCACCATTATCATTCTCAGCCGGCAGCATCCGCCAGAAGTGACGGGCTATTTTGCTATGCAGGCTTTTATTGATGAAATATTAAAAGATAACCCTGTCTCTAATGCATTTCGAGAAAAATATGAAGTATTGGTATATCCACTTATGAATCCCGATGGTGTGGATTTAGGACACTGGCGACATAATGCCGGTGGCATTGATTTAAATCGGGATTGGGCTTATTATCGACAGCCTGAAACCCGAACCGTGGCAAACGATATTGTGAAAAAATTACATAAAGAGCGGAGCAAAGTAATTCTGGGACTTGATTTTCATTCAACCTGGTACGATATTTTTTATACCAATATTCCGCAGACAAAATCACTCACTGATTTTAAAGATTTTTGGATTTATAGTGTCAAAGAAAGCATACAGGATTCAATTCTTGAGCGTGCATCAGAACCTTTGACTCCGGTTTCCAAGAGTTGGTTTTATGAGCAATTTAATGCGGTCGGAATAACCTATGAAATTGGAGATGGTACGTCACGACCCTATATAAAAGAAAAAGGCGAAACGACAGCACGGGAAATGATGAAATTGCTTCTTTATAAGGATTAACATATCACCTTGTTGGGCGGCAACACGCTTTATTCCCTTTGAAATCGTATATATTATTTATTAATAAATACAGATCAGGTATCAGAGATTAAAGCCAATAGAAATATAAACCTGCCGCAGCGACGATAAAATAAGTGACGATCGTGGCCGCACCCGCATAATCTTTGGCAACTCTTTGTCCGAAAAACAGCATCAGTAATGAAATGTTGGACATGATCATGCCATAACATGCTATCGTTTTTTCCCCTGAAAATAAATAATAGATTACCCCAATTGCTGATAAAAAACCAGCGGCTAATTCAGCTATAGTGATTGTCGGCATTAGTAAATCAACAGTTTTTTTTAGAAAAGTCTGACTGAAATGTTTTTTGTAAAAACCTTTTTCGTCATTCCAGTTCATTAGTTTGTCCAGACCCGACTGCATAAAAAGGATGGACATGAATATCGAGAATAGAATTCGCATGACTATAGTGGCGGTTATTTCCATAACGATGTGTTTTTAAATTAGTTAAACCCTTTTTTTCAATGATTTTAACCGACCACGATATTAACCATCCGTTTAGGCACTACAATAACCTTGCGCACGGTTTTGCCCTCTGTCCATTTTTTTACTATCTCCAGATTCAATGCTTTTTCTTCAATTTCTTTAGGTGTAGCGTCAGCCGAAAATGATTCTTCTCCCCGTCTTTTTCCATTTATAGAAATAGGGTAAGTAATTTCACTGTCTACCAACCTCGATGCGTCAAATTTTGGAAACTGACTCAGATGAACGCTTTCGGTATGACCTAACTGGTGCCATAATTCCTCTGATAGGTGCGGTGCGAATGGAGCCAGGAGGATGACCAACGGCTCTAAGATTTCTCTTTTTTGCTGTTTAAAGTTTCTCATTTCATTGACGGCAACCATAAAATGACTTATACAGGTATTGAAGGAATATCGCTCGATGTCATCCTGGACTTTTTTAATGGTCTGATGCAAAACCTTTAGTTCATCATTCGTGGGCTTTTCTTCAGAAATTTGCAGTTTACCGGTTTCTGTAAAGAACAAACGCCACAGTTTTTTGATAAATTTATATACACCATCAATCCCTTTGGTATCCCATGGTTTACTATTCTCCAGTGGCCCCAGAAACATTTCATACATACGGAAACAATCAGTGCCATATTTTTCAATGACATCGTCCGGATTTATCACATTGTATTTGGATTTAGACATTTTTCCAACCTCCGAATTTGTAATAAATTTTAATGGCGCCGATGGATCATTAAGGCTTAGATTTCCCTGATGGTAGCTGCCTCCGACGAAGTCAAAAATGGCATCTTTATAGTCCGGACTCCATT
>JAGQWV010001062.1 GCA_020437045.1 Saprospiraceae bacterium
CAGCATCCAACTGAGTATTTCAACGCCCTCCTAGTTGCTCTGGACCGTCCAGGACAGAAGGCAACAGTAACTATAAGAAGCGAATATCTTTGCATAAAGTTCGGTGGCTTCTACCTGATCAATGATAAATCGCTCAGGACATTGATTGATATTGGAGATAGGAAGGGCCTGCTTTCTTCTGTCAGACGTGCTGTTTCCACTGGTACCCGCTCATGGGAAAATACCAGATTCGAAAGGGTTATGGCATATTTTGCTCCAGTCCTTGAGGATAAAGTGATAGAAAATTATAGCGTTCATGGAGTAGGGTTAATCTGATTTTGTACCTAAAATTGACTTTCCAGAGTGCGTTCGAAAGTCCTTTTTGACATCCTTAGATCCGGTGCCAAAGAGATATAGCTCTTGATTCATCATCACAAAATGGCATCCGATAATCACCTGCATTTGATCCTTTTATTAGTGGTGGCCTTCTGACTTAAGATTCAATTTCGATGGTGATTCCATCGAGCTCAATGATGTCTCCCGGCCGTAATTTTTTTCTTTTGCGGTATTCGGTCTCGCCATTCAGCTTAACCTGGCCTTCCTGAATCATTATTTTCGCATGACCACCACTTTGGGCAAGCTGTTTAAGCTTTAGTAATTTTACCAGTTCAATAAATTCATCTTCAGGCCTGAGTTTAAAAAAATCATGCTGCATAAGTCATGGATTTGAGGACCAATTGGACTTTCACGGTTTATAGAATTTGATTAACCAGATAATGCTCACCAGATATAAAATTCGTTGAACAATACCTTGTTGGTTTTTCAAAAGTCCGAAAGACGCTGAAAGTGCAAGGATCAAAATAAAAAACATAAAATGTATCCATTTTATAGCATGGTTATCAGTGTAAAACATTTGTATCAGTATCCCTATGCTGAAAGTTACTCCGGCAATTTTCGCAAATAAAGAGTGCAAAGAATCTTGGAAAACAGAGTAAACTTGAACATCAAAGAAGGGTTTTGTCGAGAAAATACCGGTTAAACCAACGGAAAGACCATAGATAAAAAGAGGTGCCGTCCTCCAAGTCAAACCATTTAATAAAATACCTATTGATAAGGTTAGTCCAAAGATCAAAAATCCAAGCTGCATCATAAAACCTCTTTCATATCCTTGTGAACCCAGATCACTTATCGTATTTCTACTCCAGTTATAGTTGTGCGTGGAGTAGAAATGAGCGATGATGATTAAGAAAACGAAGAGTAGTGATGAGATGATATTATAATGTTGTTTTAGAATTTCCATTGAAACTGTTACTGAGACCATTATAGATAATTCGACAAACGTTATTGGCTTGTGAAAGACATAATTTGAAGACAGTCTTGATCTTCCTCTGTAAGGTAGCGTTTTCGTGGATAAAAATGCATTTACCTACCAAACTAAAACGTGACAGCTTCTCCGGCATGGACTGGGTGTTTAATTAATGATAACACAAGTCGTCGGGTATTCCCTATGTAAAGGAAATTATTTGATGAGAATCGATCTGAATGTTAAAGTCTGCCAGTGTTTCGCATATAAGTAAATGCACAAAGGAGATATGTAATTAAATACTAATACAAGGCAAAAAAAGCTTGCATAGCGGTGTTCTGTCGAGGCTCTGTAATGCAGTCGTATTGAAAAAGAACAAGCTAATCTGTATAGGTCTCCAGCCATAATATATACATCGTTTCTATTCAAGCTGGTGACGGTGAGTTTTTCACTGAATAACCTGAGTTCATTCTCTGAAAGTTCTGGACATACGGTCTGTAGGTGATTGATGTAAGTATCGATTTCATGCTTAATCATGTCCTTCATTTTTTAGTGTGATTTTTCATCAGACACTGAAGACCGAATTAATTGAGCAATGTGATAGAACTAAAGACCATCTATTCAGACCTTAAACTTTCCACCGGACTGTGTAGCGCCGTTTTGATACTTTTGAAACTAATGGTGACAAAAGTCAGCACAAGGGCGCCGAGACCTGCGAGAAGAAAAGTGAGCCACCAATTCATTTCGACCTGGTAAGCAAATCTTTTCAACCAGTTGGTCAGGAATATATAAGATAGGGGCATCGCAATCAGAAACGCAGTGAAAACCAGTCGAATAAAATCTTTAGACAATATAAAGATTAGTGAAGTTACCGTAGCACCTAATACCTTACGAATTCCAATCTCCCGGTTTTTTTGTTCAGCAACGAACGTAATCAGACCTAAAAGTCCCAAGCAGGAAATGATGATGGAAATAACCGCAAAGTAGTTTGTTAATTTTCCGGTCAGCATTTCACTTTTATAAAGTTGACGGTACTGCTCATCGACAAAATCGAAATGTAAAGGTACTTCAGGAACCACGATACTGAAGACCGATTGTAGTCCGGCGATCGCTTCGGGAATGTGCCCACTTGTCGATTTAATGTAAAGATTTTCGGCATTTTCCGGATCTAGGAGAAATCCGGCTGGATCAATTTTATCATAAAAAGAATGATTGTGAAAATCTTTTAGTACACCAATAATTTGCCTGGGTTTTCCCCACCATTGTATGGTTTGTCCAATAGGATCTCCCTCAAGTTCCATAATCTCGATAGCCCGCTCATTAAAGACAATATGCGTGGTGTCGCTTTGCTCTCCGGCATGGTAATAGGTGCCGGATTGCAGCGGTATTTCAAATACTTCCGGAAAATTGGTGGCTGTCCATAGGATATAAAATTCGATATTTTCCTGATCAGGTCTCTTTTTCGGCCAGCTGACTCCACTGGTTGAAGCAGGCATGTCCAGGGGAGAAGGACCCGCCTGAGTCACCCCGGAAATACTGGGATTAGCCATTAATTTTTCTTGGATAACTTCATATTTGTCAATAACTTCTGCATCCTGATGTACCACCAGTAAATTATCTTTATTGATGCCGAGGTGAGCCTGTTGAATATATTTTATTTGTGATCTAACCGCCAGGGCACCAACAATTAAGAGTAGGGACATGGTAAATTGAATAACTACCAGACTCTTTCGAAACGAAATGTCCCGGGTTTTTTCAATGATTTTCCCCTTTAATACATTAATCGGACGGAAAGAGGAAAGGATAAATGCAGGATAGCCACCAGCTAGAATGCCCGTGACCAGAATAATGCCGGATAATGTCAGCCAAAACGCTGTGGATGTATAATCAATCGTTAACGTTTTTTCCGTGATTAGCGATGCGGTAGGAATAAGTACGACAGTAGCAAGCAAGGCTATAAGTACGGAAATAATGGTAATCATAAAAGCCTCTGTTAAAAACTGGCTAATGAGCGATTTCTTAGAAGCACCAATTGTTTTTCGAACCCCGACTTCCTTGGCACGTTGAGAAGCTCTTGCCGTAGCAAGATTTACAAAGTTGATGCATGAGATAATGAGGAGCAGTAATGCAGCCGCTAAAAATAGGCGGACATATTCGATGCGACCACCGTCGACTTCAGCCAGTTCATT
>JAGQWV010001063.1 GCA_020437045.1 Saprospiraceae bacterium
AACCCTTGTCATTAGACGAAGCCTATCTGGACGTTACCGAAAATAAACGAATGATGACTTCGGCTACGTTGATAGCCCGGGAAATCAAGCAAAAGGTTAGGAAAGAAACCGATTTGACATGTACGGCTGGAGTCTCGATCAATAAGTTTCTCGCTAAAGTAGCATCGGGTTTAAATAAACCAAATGGCCTCACGACCATTACCCCTGATGAGATGGTTAAGTTTCTCGATGATCTTCCGATAGAAAAGTTTTTTGGAGTTGGGAAAGTAACCGCTCAGAAGATGCAAAATTTGGGAATAAATACAGGAGCTGATCTTCGGACGATTCCCCTTCAGCAACTTATCCGGCATTTTGGAAAAGCGGGAAAATATTATTTTGATGTATGTCGTGGCCAAGATGAAAGACCCGTCACACCTAGTCGAATTCGTAAATCTATCAGTGTCGAACGCACCTTTGAAGAGAATATTTATCAAAGAGAGGATGCCATCCGGGTCTTGGAAAAGTTAGCGGAAGAGCTATATCGTAGTTTGCAAAAGCTTGAGCAAGAAGGTAGAACATTGCAGGTTAAATGGCGGTATCCTGATTTTACTACACCATCGCGCAGTCGTAGTTTTCAACAATTCGTAAGCGATTATTCGCTAATTCTTGCCACGGTCACTCAACTTTTCGATGAAAATGTAGAACTTGTGAAGGGAATCAGATTATTGGGAATAGGAATTACTAACTTAAATAATCGTGATCAACTTCCTCAGCTAACACTTGACATATAACATGAGCAGAATTACAGCCAACGTAGATAGTATTCCTATTCGTGCCTTTTGGTTAGATGAAGTCGATGAGATCAAAGAGATTGTGAATGGCTTGGTTCATCGTACTTACCTGGTCACGGTGTCGGGCAAGCGATATATCCTGCAAAGGGTCAATACCTACGTATTTAAGGAGGCTGATAAGGTAAATGATAACATCCAGCAGGTAAGCTCCTATGTGTCGAATGATCCTTCATTTACCTTGAAAGTCCCCAAACTGAAGAAAACAGTTGATAGGAGACTTTCTTATCAGGGAGATGAAGGAGATTATTGGCGTTGTTTTTATTTTATTGAAGGAGTGACCCGCACCAGTTTATCCGACAATAAGGAGGCATTTGAAGTAGCTAAAGCCTTTGGACAATTCTCAGCGGCCCTTGCCTCACTACCACCCGAATCGTTACACTTTACCATCCAGGGGTTTCATGATCCTGATGAACGTCAAATTCAATTCCAACGGGCATTGGCGGAAGGTAATTCTAACCGGATTGCGATTTGCCAGGAGAGTATTAATTCTATTCTCGATCAGTCGTGGATAGCCACGAAAATAAAGAATCTAAATTTGCCATTGAAGGTGGCCCACAATGATCCGAAATTGAGTAACGTATTATTTGATCAGAAGGGAGGAATCTGTGCGGTGATTGACCTGGATACCGTAATGCCAGGATCGCCACTACATGATTTTGGTGACCTGGTAAGATCAATGGCAGCATCGGTGCCCGAAGATCACGCTGATTTGCCGGCAGTACGAATTGACAGAAAGATATATACTGCGCTTAAAGAGGGATTTTTGGAGGGAGCAGGTCATACCTTGACCGAGTCCGAAAAGCTGCATTTAAACCTGGGAGCTGCTTATATTATTTACGAACAAGGGCTGCGCTTTCTAGCTGACTATATCCAGGGAGACATCTATTATCGGATTGATTATGATGATCATAATCTGATTAGAGCGAAAAATCAAATCGCACTTCTGCATTCATTTCTGGAAGCGGTCAAAGCTTAATAGAATTTTATCCGATGCTTGCACTGAATCAAGGACAGTCAGGTAATTATATTTTATTCTTTTGTTAAGAAAAAGTGTCTTCAGATTGATCAATCAGGTGGAAAACTTAACAGCTTTATAAGTCTCCTTAACATTTTCATGCGGTCTTAGAGTAAATATTAATTATTAAATCTTTAAGCCATGAAAAAGAGAATCATTTATGTTGCCGCTGTCTTGATGAGCATTACTACTGCTGCTTCTGCTCAGTTTTATACTGGTTTGAGGGTCGGAGGAAATTTAAACAATGTCAGCCTTCCTTCTATTGTTGATTTAGTGGCCCCGAA
>JAGQWV010001064.1 GCA_020437045.1 Saprospiraceae bacterium
TATAGAGTTAAGCAGTATACTTTTCTTTTTGGGTATCCTGGTAGCAGTTGCTGCCCTCGAATCAGTGGCTGTAACCGGACATGATGGGCATACGGTTGGCTTACTTCGGTATCTGGCAGAAGGCTTGGACAAACTCGTACCAAATCAAAATATCGTAATTATCATTATTGGATTTTTATCCGCTATCATTGATAACGTACCTTTGGTCGCTGCTACTATGGGAATGTATACCGAACCGATAGATTCGCAGTTGTGGCATTTTATTGCCTTTTCCGCTGGTACTGGCGGAAGTATGCTTATCATCGGCAGTGCTGCCGGCGTAGCCGCTATGGGTATGGAGCGAATTGACTTCATCTGGTATTTTAAAAAGATTTCCTGGTTGGCATTCCTGGGATTTATTTCAGGATGTCTGGTATTCATCGCCTTATCACCTTTCTTGCATGGATAGGTTTGTTTGGTTGGGGTGCTTTCTTGGCGCTGTTCTTGGTTGCCAGTCCTTGTCTACTGAGACCCTGCAGGGACAATGGAAGGCTAGCACCGTGGTTGAAGAAGGTGACACATTAGATCTGGACCTCAAGCATGTAGTCTTGACCTTTAAGGGAGATGAATTCAAATATCGACATACACAGCGCGATTCGCTCATGGGCAATTATGATTTAGCCAAAGGCCTGCTAAATCTATATGTCAAGGATCCTTCTCTTGATACCATAATCATCGAGCTAAATGACATCCATCCTTCTGCCATCGTCCTTCGCATGAACCATGATGGAAAAGAACGTTTAGTTACAATGACCAAGGATCCATAGAAAATAGGTTGAAATCCCAATTCATTATTTTATGGTTCTGCTTCGGTGTTTACCACCATCTCTACCCGTATTGACTCAGTCAAAAACCTCTACTTTCGTTTTTCACGTTGTCTGAAGAAGCATCGCTCACAGTATACCTGGTACCTCCATTCACCAAATCAAAAGAGGCATCAGAATTCATCGTTACAAGTAGGTAGTAATACTGTTTTGACTATGTAAAATCAAACAATTTATTTGTTAGAACATATTTTTGTATTATCTTCAGGTCATACCCTTTTATTCGTTTCACCAGAAACAACACCACGCTTTGAAACCACTCTCTACCCTGTTTGCATTCCTTGCCATAATTGTTGCGGTCCTGTATTTGGGAACGAATCGATTTGCCGTAACTGATAAAAACAAAAATATCCCAGCTTTGAATGGGGCAGGTCCTTGTACACATCCGGATTACGATGCGCTCGTAGCACTATATAATGCAACCAACGGCCCCGGATGGAGAACAAATCAAAACTGGCTGGACACCTGCGATGTATGCTTGTGGTAAGGTATAAAATGCAATGCTTCGGAGCGCGTCACGGCCATCAATCTGCCTGGCTTTAATCTTAGTGGTGAGCTTCCCCCAGAGATAGGTGATTTGTCATTTCTTGAATCACTTGATCTATTTAATAATAATCTTAGTGGCAGCATACCTGCAGAACTAGCCACCCTGCCTCTACGTTCTCT
>JAGQWV010001065.1 GCA_020437045.1 Saprospiraceae bacterium
AGATAGGAAAATATATTATCGAAATTTAAAAACTATCCCCAAATCCGCCGTCATTCCATAAAATTCCTCCTCTCGCAATCGATCAACCACCCCGAGAAATGCCCGTTCCGGAGTATTGGTGACGTTATTAAAATTTAACAAAACGGTCCATCGGCCTTTGGGGTCCAAACGCTGTTTAAGTGCCACATCAAAACGGTAACTAGCCTGATCAAAATAGTCCAGTTCAGGAATACTGCCGACTCCACTGTCAGCACTACCGATACCGGGATTACCAGGCGAAAGTGCATCACTCTGATAGATCATCGAGATACGACCCGAAAATCCACCTTTTTCATACCCAAGACTGATATTAGCCAGGACATCAGCCTGACCAACAATATCGCCCTGTCTCACCGTGTCGGTTACAAAAGTCTCAAAGAAAACCGGTGGCCCGACAAAGACAGTTTCTACCTGGAAAAACGGATAAAATGTTTTACTCCTGGAAAGGGTAAGATTAGCTCCAAACACGATTCCATCAAGAAAATTATTTAATGAAGATAAATTGGTCTGAAAGTCAAATTCCAAACCTCTGACGGTCGAAAGTCCCTGAATATTCCGGGGTTCGGTAATTGCCCATCCATTATATTGACTTTGTCTGTCGGTATCGGTATAGGTGGCGATAAAATCAATGTTTTGCAACTCCTTATAAAATCCACCAATCGTAAATAGGCCAAACTTATTATAGAAAGATAAAAATACATCATAGTTCCAGGCTGTAGTATGCAGTAATTGGGGATCTCCGTATTGTAGCTCCCGGCCTGTTGGGTTGACATATTCCCACGGCACTATATTAAAGAAATTTGGACGGGATAAAGTCTGGGTCACTGCTGCTCTTACATCCATCCATTCAAAGGCTTTATATTTCAAATTAGCCATAGGCAACCACTGCCCATATGTCCGTCCATCGGTTTTGGTACGGATCGTAACATTCTGATCATCATCATTTTCGCGATTACCCGTGACAATAAAACTAGTATACTCTTGATCGGTCAATTCATGTCTGACCCCGCCACGAATATCCAACCTGGTCCCGATATTTAATTCAGCCATTACATATTTTCCCAGGATGGACTCTCCCCCTTTGTAGTCACCAGAATTAATAAAGAGATCCTGCATATAACGGCTGATATAGGCATCTTTAAAACGACGTAATTTTTCTATATCAATTTGACCATTATAATAGATTTCATCTCCTAATTGATAATTTGTCCCAAACAAAGAATTAAAATTATTGATATCTACCCCCTCGACACTGGTAAAAAATGACTCTCGAATGGCAGCAGTACCGGGTAAAATATCATACCGGCCATCATAAAATCCCGGATTCTGATACGTGCCGATAAAATTGGCTAAGAGGATCTGGCTACCCGTTCCCAAAAATCGGGTGGGATCAGCATTAGCGGGGCTTTGGTCACTTAAATAGGGACTTATAATAACTCCCTCCCGGTCACGATCTCTTTGGGTATCGATATATTTAATTCCGGTTTTAAGGTAGCCACCCAGTTTTTTGGATATTTTAAATGGATATTTTAAATCAACCTGACCGGTACCACGCGATTCATTAACGACTGTACTGTTAAATCTTGAATCATAAAGGATGGTATTTTCGAGATCATGACCAAAGGCATCTTGCAATTCATCAAAATCCTGTGCATTCTTAATTGATTTTACGATTGCCGCCAACTCTCTAAAACGGCCTGTAAGGTCAAATGGAGTATTCTGTTTAGATTTAGCGTAAGACGCCCGCCATTCCAATTCCAGGGGCCCAATAAAATGTTGACCAGAGAGGCTATTGGCCATCAACGTTATTTTTCGTTCGGTTTGGCTGATATCAAATTCCTGGTAATTATCCGCAATGCGATAACGTCGTCGATATCTTAATTCATCGCGGTCGGTCACTCCCAGACTGGAATTCAAAAGAAATGAATGATTTTTATTTAAATTAAAATCCAGAGTGAGACTGCCTCCATAACGATTCCGGGTCTCCAACTTATCAGACAAGTTGTGACTATTTACGCCCAAAATCGGATTACCGTCTTGGTTTACTCCCTCATAAATATAATCGGTTACTCTAGACTCGTTGCTGCGATTAGCTCTTTGATAATTAGCCGTGGCGATGATGCCCAGTTTATTCTTTAAAAAGCGATTACTGACGCTAAAACTGCCCCGAAACTGACCGTAATCATCTCTAAGTTGATTATATCCCGGCAATAACCGGCCTTGTAGTCGCCAGCCTTCTTCAGCTTTTGCCACGGTAAAATTGACCGCCCCTCCAATAGCATCACCATCCATGTCCGGTGTAATCGCTTTAAACAGCTCTATACCAGCCAACATATCCGGAGAGATCATACTGAGATCGACCGAGCGATCGGATTCTTCGGTACTGGGCAAGCGCTCTCCATTAATCGTCACTGCATTAAAACGGGGTGATATCCCCCGGATACTGATCCTTTGACCTTCACCGGCATCGCGGTATACAGAAACCCCGGCCAATCGTCCTACCGCCTCTGCTGCATTCTGATCCGGCAATTCCTGTAACTTTTCCTGAGATATGACATTGACGATCGTATTCGAATTGATTTGCTGGTTTATAGCCGCCCGCTGTCCGGTGGCTTGCCCCTTGACTACCACCTCTTCCATCGTGACTCCTCCTTCACTTAGGGTAACATCTTGTTGCAACTCCTCTCCGGCTGCAAAGGTGAGATTGAAATCCTGGTTTTCATAGCCTAAATAGCTATAGGTCACCATCCAGCTACCTTCAGGAATATT
>JAGQWV010001066.1 GCA_020437045.1 Saprospiraceae bacterium
TGAGAAACCGCAAGCCATCGATAATATCGATGCGATCATCAAACAGTCGGATGGGATAATGATTGCCCGTGGTGATCTTGGTGTTGAGGTACCTATGGAGCGATTGCCGTCCATGCAGAAAATAATCATCGGTAAATGCCTGCAAAGGGGTACTCCGGTGATTGTAGCTACTCAATTGATGGATAGCATGATCAATAATCCGTTTCCCACCAGGGCGGAGATACTGGATGTGGCCAATGCAGTACTCGATGGTACTGATGCTGTCATGTTGAGTGGAGAAACAGCCATGGGCAGACACCCTGTTAAAGTCATTGAAGCGATGACTAAGATTATAATCGAAGCCGAAAAGAATTATGATCTCACCTCCAAACGTGCCAAGGCTTCGAGGAAATCACCTACCTATTATTCCGATGTAATTTGTATTAACGCCGGTAAAACTGCCGATGATATCCGGGCAAAAGGTATCGCAGGTATTACGATTTCGGGATATACTGCTTTCAAAATATCCAGCTATCGTCCTGCCTGTAAAATCTTTATTTTTTCAAATACGGATTCTACACTTTGTGCCTTGAGTCTGGTTTGGGGTGTTATTCCCTTCTTTTATGATAAATTTACCTCAACAGATGAGACCATCGCTGACGTTACAATGATTCTTAAAGAGTCGAAAGTGGTAAAACAAGGAGATTATCTGGTCAACACAGGATCGATGCCATTACACCGCAGATTTCGAACCAATTTTTTGAAAATCACGTTAGTCGATTAAGGAGCTTGAATTAGGCATTTTAGAAAAAATTTCATTTTATTTTAACGATGTGACTAGATCATCCGGGATGTAGGCAATCGCCAGAATGCGGATGACGTTATGTTTCAAACAAAAAAAGAGATCCCTTGCGAATTGTTTTTATTGGATTGATCGCGCTGTTTCAGAGCCTGCATCTATTTGCTCAAACAACAGATGATAGATACACAGAAGAACAAGTATCTATCGAAGAGCAATTTATTGAGGCAGAGAAATACAAACTTTTAGGGGACCTCGATGCTGCTAAAACTTTGTTCGAACAGCTCCTTAAGAAATATCGTAATCATGATGTAGCTGCCTATGAGCTGGCGGAGATATTACATCGAGAAGGTAACTACCAGGACGCTTTGCATTATATCAACCTGGCCCTTGGCATCGATCCCTCCAATAGATGGTATCTCGATCTCAAAACGAAGATATACTCCGATGACAAGAAATTTGATCTAGCAGCTGAGGTATACGAAACAATCACTAAACTTGATCCGGATAATGTTTATGATTTAGAAAGGAAGGCATGGTTTTATGCCAAGGCCAATCAGTTGCAAAAAGCTATCGATATCCTGGATGAATTGGAATCGAAAGTCGGGGTCACGGAGAAGACTGCTTATGCAAAGCATGATCTGTACAAACAATTAGGTAAGAAATCAAAAGCAGTTGAAGTACTGGAAGACTTGGTGGGACACTTTCCAAAAACAGTGGAATACCGGCATGTGCTGGCATCCTACCTGAAACAGATCGGTAAGGAGTCACAAGCTGAAGATGTATATCGCCAAATCCTGATCATCGATCCGCAGGATGCCAGAGCCAATGTCGCCTTGGCCAGTACCTTCAAGAAGGACGGGAATGACGGTGGATATCTTTCATCTATCAAACCCATTATAGAAAATCCTGAAGCCAGTATCGATGTAAAAATTGCTGAACTGATGCCCTATGTAAAGCAGTTACAGAAAAATCGCGATCCGGCCGTAATGTCTACCATGATGGAGTTGATGCAGTTGTTGGAGAAGGCTCATCCGGGTGAAGCCAAGGCCTATGCATTACATGCCGATCTGCTATCTATAGCCGGTGATGATACCGAAGCAGCAAAGTACTACAAAAAGACTTTGGAGCTTGATGAATCTAATTACCTCGTATGGGAACAGCTGCTATTGTTACAAATGGAGCTGGGGCAAATGCAGGATCTTATCAAAACTTCGGAAGAGGCAATAGAGATTTTTCCCAATCAATCGATGTTGTACTATCTGAATGGTTTGGGTCAGATGAACCTGGGAAATTACAATGATGCTACAGACCAGCTTGATCAGGCCTTAATGATGGTCGGAAGAAGAAATGATCTCAAATTGAACATCCTTGCGATGTTGGGAAAAGCATACCACGAAATACATGATTACGAAGCATCGACAGAGGCATACGACAATGCTCTACTGATCGCACCGGCCGATCCCAGAATACTTAATGATTACAGTTACTGTCTGGCCGAAAGAGGTGAACGTCTGAGTGAAGCAGATAAAATGATGGATAAAGCCCTGTCAAAAGACGGACAGAATCCAAAATTGCTCGCTACTAAAGCCTGGATTGCTTACCGAAATCAAAATTTGGATGCGGCAAGGGACTGGATGGAAAAATCAATGAAGCAAGGGGGAGAGCAAATTGGTTATATCCTGGAGAAGTATGGAGATATTCTTTACAAGTCTGATCAAAAGGAAAAAGCTTTAAAGTACTGGAAAGCCGCTCAGGATAAAGGCACCGGGTCAAAGTGGCTTGATCGGAAAATTGAGGAGGAAAAACTTATTGAGCAACAATGATTAGTAAGTTTCGTAATCTTTCTATTCTTGGCTTCCTGATATTAGTAACCCCGTTTATTGCCTGTAATAGTGCAAAGCGATTAAGCGGGGAGAAGAAGGTGAAGGAACGAAGTGCAGACTACGTCGTAAAGCAATTGACTGAGAAAAAGTTCCAGGTGGATGATTTTAATGCACGGGCCAAAGTAAAATACGATGATGGCGATCAACGAATAAGTTTTGTTGCGCAGCTGCGCATGAAAAAAAGTCAATATATCTGGATTAGTGCCTCTTTCCTTAGTTATGAAGTTGCTCGAATCCTGATCAGGCCAGATTCTATCTTTGCTATCAATCGGTTGGAAAAATCTTTCGTCTCCGATAGCTATGACAACTTTAATCAATCGTATGAAATTCCGGCCAGTTACAACCAATTAGAACAGCTACTCCTAGGCAATAGTATCATCGATGATCAAAGACCATATGATTTTCAGTTTCAAACGGATCACTACCTGATTTCGCAAAATCTGGAACCTATTCACCTGTCCGAACGGATCAATTCCCAGGAATTAAGAGCCGATAAGATCGAAGTCACCGATGAGGAAAGTCACTATCGGGTGAGTGCTCAATATGATGATTTCCGCAATTGGATACAATCCAAAGAATTTTCCTATTTTCGTCAATATATTATAGAAAAAGATGATATACATCTTGCTAATATTCAGTTAAATTTCTCTGATATTGACACAAATGAGAAAAAAGCGCCGTTTGAGATTCCCAAGCATTATGAAAGGATGGACTAGGGCATCTTTCCTCATATTTCTATCCTTTTATGGGTTGATTGCCACAGCGCAGACAAATGTCGATCAACTTAAGAAGGAACAGGAAAAGCTGGAGGAGAAGATAAACCTAGCCAACAAGTTACTCTCGAAAAATAAGGACCGCCAAAAAGACACCGAGTTACAGATTAGCTTGCTGGCGAAAAAAATCGAAACCAGACAGAAGCTCGTTCGCAGCATTTCGGCTGAGTTGAGAGATATTCAGAGTAAACAGCAGAAAAGCGAGGTGGAGATTAAAAAACTAAATGATCAAAAATCTGATCTCGCAGATGCATACGGTGAGGTATTAAGATCCAGCTATCGTACCAAGCTTTTGAAAAATCGCTGGCTATTCCTATTTTCCGCCCAAAGTCTACCCCAGCTGTATCGACGATGGAGATATTTAAAGCAATTGAATGATGGTGTAAAGGATCATCTGGAGTCCATTAACCAAACGGTACAAGGAATAGATGCAGAACTTACGAAACTTGAAACTTTGGAGCAGCAGAAGCAGAAAGTGCTGGCCAGCGAAGAGCAAGAGCGAAAGATTCTCGACCAGGATATTTCCCAGCACAAGTCTTCACTGAGTAAATTGGGTGCTGAAGCATCTAAATTAAATGCCGATATAAAAGCCCACCATAAAGCTCAGGAAAAACTCAAGGCTGCCATTCTTAAGTCAATTGCCAGTTCGAGAGAGTCGGGCAATCTTCCGAATACCCCGGCAATGACCAGATTGTCTAGTTCTTTTGCTTCGAACCGGGGAAAGCTACCCTGGCCGGTGGGTAAAGGGCTGATCGTCCGATCATTTGGAAAACAGGGGCACCAAATTTGGAAAAATGA
>JAGQWV010001067.1 GCA_020437045.1 Saprospiraceae bacterium
GTTCCATTGATGTGGATAGAGCGCATCTAATGAAGCATCAAACATTGACACTAATAGTTCGTTTTGATTATTTCCATTGTCATTGATGAGTTTTACCGTTACTGTTTCTTTTGATCCGGGTTCAGTGATTTTTCGCAAAGTCTCAGTAACTATGGAAACATTCTTATTTACCCAGGGAACGGCAATCGATATCGATTTCTGTAAAATGCGGTTTTGATAGGCAATCTGAAAATGCAAAAAAATTCCACCCTGATCATCACGGCTGACCGGAACCTTTAACACTTCCCAACCATCTATCGGCAACCATTGTGCTGGTGACAATCCGGATTGACGCTCAATGGTATACAATACCTCTCCTGCTATCGGAGCGGCAACATCAATTTGCAGGGTATCACCTACAGCTACTGTATCGCCGCTGGTAAACACCGACAATAACTCATCAGAGGGAACATATTCTTGAGATGGATCAATCACCTGAATTTCAAAGGTTGTTTCCACTTCCCGTCCTATCGAATCATGCAAAGTAGTAAGAAGTTGGTATCGACCAGCCAAAACATCCACTTGGCTTAAATCCACGGTCAACGCCCCTCTCTGAAGACTTAAATTTAAACTACTTTCCGATACTACTTCCTGCAACGCCGTATCCATGTCTATTGGAGCAGCATACCATTTTAACGAATCCAGATATTGTCCTTGCGATAGAATCAGCTGATCTGGTATATCCCAATAACGTTGTCTGCTCCAGGGTTTATCCTCTAAAAGTCGTAACATCACATGACCGGAAGCTTCCACCACCTGTCCCTGGGCGTTTACGGCTTTAAAGGAGAGCCGTTTATCGCGTTGTAAATTCACGACCGGAGGACCCACATACTGGATACCAAAAGGAGTGCTACCAATGGAAACCATGAGATCTTTCTGGTGGGATTCACCTGAGATATCAATAGCAGTAACACTCACTTCAAAATCACACACCGGGGCATATCTAAGAGAGGTAATATCATCTGCCATTGCTTTAAAAATCAGTTGGAAAGTTCCATCTGGTTGCGTCTTTAGTGTACCGCTGGCAATCTCTCTTCCTGGATAAGATTGCCAACTAATCCGGGCATACGGAGAATAAAATGGATATCTGACTTTTCGCACGACATGGTAAACAGCATTGATATTGCCCAGAGGAGCGCCGGCATAACTTGTTACCCGACCGCTAACTAAGACATCTTCATTAAGTACTGGGGTTTTACTTTTTGCAGCCAGCTCTATTTCGAAAGTTGGTCTCTTATAAGATTCCATGCGAAAGTAAATCCGTGTCGAGGCAAGATCAGTTCCAATAGAAAACTGTCCAGCGAGGCTGCTCTCCGGTAATATAAAGGAACCATAAAACGAACCATAAGCATTGCTGATGAGTTTTTGTGAACTTAACTCTTTGCCATTCGCATCATACAATTTGACCATCAAATCGGTATTGGGTTTTATAGAAGGTACTCCCTCTTGGTCGCGATGTAGTAAGAGTCCCTTAAATTGTACAGTTTGTCCTGGACGGTAAATCGAGCGGTCCAGAAAGTACATAACATCTACCGAAGCTTCTTTCTGACTATTCCACCCAAAAGTATTTATGTATTGATCCTGAAGTTTAAGGCGATCCTCCCCCAATTCTAATGCAGCAATAAAGGATCCTCTTTGATCAGGAGGAGGTGCCACACCCATCTCATTGGAGAAAGTTTCCGTGATTTTTTGAGGGGTTTGCATCTTTCTTTGGCGATCGTAAATATTTTGATACCAAGATACTTTAACACCTGACAAAGGGTTGCCAGACTGCCGGTCGAAACAAAGGATATTTGAAGATCCTTCATAACTAAATGTTGAGTATGATAATCGCGACACAAGAAAATCATTGCCAACTATGTAATCCTTTTCCCAAACATAATCGGGACCGGACGAGACCAAAATAAGATAACTTCCAAGGTCCAATGCCGGTATTTTAAATTCAGTTGAATGACTCTGGAAATCGCTATTAGATGGTACTTTGATAATTCCTTTATGAATGACTTTCTTTCCCAGAATGGCACTTAGTTGTTCTTCATTAGATAGAATTCTAAGGTCGTCTTCTTCCTCCTTATTCCAGGAAACAACTGTAAAATATAGTTGACCAAGATTCCGATAATTTAATTTTCCTAAAAGTACTTGCCCAGGTAAATTTACCTGTTCAATCTGTAGTCCCAATTCAGGTTGCTCCAACTGTTGCCTGAGTTGTAAGCAAGCTGAAGCAGAATTGGTATCAGCATATAATTCAATCACAATTTGACACCATCGATGTGACTCTTCCCTTTTGCCCATCTGAAAAAGAACCGATGCCATCTGCGCTGCACAAAGTGCTTTATTATCTTTTCCTAATGAACTGTCATATAGATGATTAATGGCATTTATATAAAGTGTATCTTTATTACTTAAAGAACTATTTCTATAAACATACTCTAATCGATTCAGGTCAAATTGAACCTGGCTTTCATCGAGCTCATTCAACACCGTCTGGAAAGTCCTGAGTGCTTGATATTTTCGATCAGTAGTATCCGAAGCAGTCAAATCAAGATTGGCAAAATCAGCATAAGGGGCAAAATACACTTCTGTATTCATAAGAAAAGGACTCACTCCCACCGCCCTAAAATCATTATTTTGAAAATGATCAAGAGCTCT
>JAGQWV010001068.1 GCA_020437045.1 Saprospiraceae bacterium
AACCGCTTAAGATATTAGGTATCACGATTTATCGGTATTTTCGACCCTTCAATTTTAAGTTATTAGAAACTATGACCAATAATAAGATTGGTGACCTTTCCAGTCTGAAAAATCGAGCCAGGGATTGGAAAAAGAAAAACAAACGCAACCTGGAAAATCTTCGCCGCAATAAAGACTTGAGTTATTTATCTCAAGATGCACATATACAAGTATTTAGAGAGATCAACTGTCTACAATGTGCAAATTGTTGTAAAACCACTGGTCCACTATTTACCGACCGTGATATCAATCGACTAGCGAAACATTTAAACCTTAGTTATCAGGAATTTTGTGATCGATATCTGAGAAAAGATGAAGATGGTGATTTAGTCTTACAGACACTTCCCTGTCCGTTTCTGGATTCGAACCATTACTGTACTATTTATGATGTACGACCAAAAGCATGTCGTGAATACCCACATACCGATGCTACCCATCAAAACCAGATATTTTCACTTACCTTAAAGAATGCAGAAATCTGTCCGGCGGTGCTGCAAGTTCTGGAAAAGTTGGTAAAAAACACCATTAGAACTTAGGGAACCATGAATCCGGGGATGCAAAAAAAGGGGCTCTTATTCGTAATCATTATTCTTGCCATCAAGGTATTTCTATTTCCGCCCTTCCAATTACAATTGCGATCGGAAGAACCTCGCCGGGCGGTAATCAGCATGGAAATGATTTTTAGTGGTAACTATATCGAGCCGCAGATTCACGGTTGGGACTACTACAATAAACCTCCATTATTTAATTGGCTAGTTGCCATTTTTATGATTGTTTTTCAATCCTTTGATGAATGGGTGGTGAGATTACCCGGACTATTATCTCATCTGATGTTGTCCTTATGCATCTATTTCTTTGCCAGAAGGTATGTCGCATCTGAAATTGCAGTCTTGTCATCTCTTTTCTATCTAACTGCTGGCGAAATCTTATTCTATGGATCAGTCATTGCCGGTCAGATCGACCTTTTTTTCTCCTTACTGGTTTTTATTCAGCTTGCATATCTATTCAAGGCTCTCCATAAAAATGATCAGTATGCTCTATACATTTCGTATCTATTTTTAGCCTTGGGCATTATGACTAAAGGTATACCAGCCATTGCCTTTCAGGTGCTTACCGTCATCGGTTGGATCATCATCAAAAGGTTGAAATGGAAAGACTGGATGTTTGCCCACCATTTAATGGCATCTATGATTCCTTTGGGATTAATCGCTATATATTTCTGGGTATACCATTCTCACGGTGGCCACAGTGACGTCTATTTAATTAATTTATTTTATGAGGCAGCACAGAAGTCAGCATTGGAAACAGAGGGTGGAACCCTGATGAAGAGTTTTATTCAGTTTCCCGGTACCTTTCTTAAATTGCTATTGCCCTGGACTTTACTGTTCCTTTTCTTCTTAAATCGTAGTGTACGAAGTCACGTATTTCGATCGGAATTAGCTCTTTTTTCGCTTGTCGTAATCACTTCTAATATACTTCTTTACTGGTTTTCCGGATATATCACCTCCCGTTACCTATTTCCTTTTATCCCATTTCTGGCTATTGTAGCAGCGACGGCATTTAATCCTACAAATAAAAATCTGTGGCTGAAGTATTTTTATGGATTCATCCTGCTTCTGGTCATGATCGCTCCGCCTGGTTTAATAGCCTTTTTTATCACTAATAAGGAAGCGAATATTTCTCATATCTGGTTCAAAATATTTATTTCCATGTTTGTTTCGACCGGTGTAATTATATTTTTTCGTAAGTATCCGGCAGACCGCATTTTTTTGGCGATCTTCTTTATTTTATGCCTCAAATGGTATTCACAATGGACGTATTATCCAACCCGTTATGCGGATGAGCGAATTAATTCATTGATTGCTCAGATTCCTATTTTATTCCAATATTCCAGGGGAACAGCCATACATTTACTCGGAAAACCTGAGCAGCACCATATTGATATTTCCTTAGGGAAATGGTCCTTAATCTCCAGGGATTTCGAAGACCCCATGCCCCTCTCCTACCAATTGCCTTATTATATAGAGCGGAGGCAGCAGGAAGTGATGCAATTTCATACAGAGTTGCAGCCAAACCGATATTATCTGGTGCGGAAGGAAAACATAGATGCTTATGATAGCGATTCCTATCAAGTGATATATGAGTTTGTGGATGATTGGAAAAGAATACCTTTGAACCTGATTAAAACATAGCTCATTCAAGATGAATACAGAAAACAGCACGATCGATGCCATTATCGTACATGAGATAGGTGACAAAACGCTTCAACAATCACTGGTTCTTAGTCAAAGTCTCATCCGGCCGGACAGTGATGAATTGGAATTACTGAAGGGATTTTTTCTCGATCACTTTAAAGGTTTCGAATTTTACAATTTCCGTATGGCTAGTCCCACCGTGCCCACATCTCGAATCTATCAACCGGTGGCAGAAATCTTTGATGATCCGGCAAACCTGATGGTCAGTTCAAATCAAATAGCCAGGATTCTTTATCCATTTACGGAGACCGAACTTCTTTCGCATGGATATTTATTCATTTGTTTCATTAGGGATGTGATGATTAGTG
>JAGQWV010001069.1 GCA_020437045.1 Saprospiraceae bacterium
AAAGGCAACTTGTCGATATTGTTCCACTTATCAATATCCTCCTTTTGCAAAACCCGTTCCTGAGCCCAGCCTCCTGCTCCACCGTGACCAATATAATTGACCACCAGTTGACCTTTAAATAAATTCTGATTGATTGCTTCCTTCGCTTTAAAATTAAAGACTCCACCAGGGGTGTTTTCCTGTTCAAAGGCATCGAGATAAACCTTATTTATATTAAAAACCGGATAGTTTTTCTTGGTTTCTTCTGCAATCGCATCCGCACTATTTATGTGGCGGTTGCTGTCTTCATCGTCTGCTACAAATAAAAGGTTGACTCTCCAGTCACCTAAATATTTTTGATCCGTTTCGTAATCGATGATTTTGTTTACGACGATATTGGCCTCATCTAAAGTTCTCACCGGAATTCGTCCGACAGCAATATCCAGGGCTCCACGCCAACTACCACCTTCCTGATCATCCAGCAGTGCATAATAATCATCCGAAGGAAATGACTCGATAGGATGCAGGGAGCGCTCCGTTTCATACACAGGAATAAAAGACTCATCCGGAAGATCCTGATAAATATGGCGATAGTCAAACGAGCCATCACCCATCAGTACCAGGTAGCGGAAGTTTGCATCCCTTTTATGCAGCATCCGCGCAAAATCTCGAATGGCAGAAGGATCCGTCTTCCCTGAGGAAAATTCATTAAAAACCTGATCGATCGACACATCCGCCACACGAAGTTGTGAGAAGCTTTGACGATGGCCGATCAACTTGTCGGCGGCTTCTTTAAAATCCGGATGATAAATCACTACATAATCGACGCCATTGATTCCATGAAGATTTTGATTTTCTACTTTTCCTACCGCTTCCGCAGTATTGGTACGATTTGGGTCGAACGCGATAAAAGTGGACTGCTGCTGCTGTAGTACGTTGAAGGAAGTTTCTCCACCATTTTCGGTGATAGTGAGTTGACCTGGATTAATCCGGTCAGTGATATCCCATACCCGTAGGTCCGCATTGCCTCCCGATACATTGTACTGGCAAATGCTCCCGGTAGGGGCCTTGAGGTCACTAAAAATTAAGGGATCACTCTTAAACTGTAGGGTAGCCCGAAAGTTAAACTCCAGATAATCTAACCAACCCAAATTGTTATTACCCAGACTGGGATAGGATATTTTGACGGCCGGATTATTCGAACTCAGAAATACTGAGTCATTCTGGATCCTGCCAAACTTGCCATAATCGGTTTCAATTTCAAATACATTGGCAGAAGCAATTCTGGCCTCGATCTTGAGACCACCCAAATCCAACGTAACGGACGATGTAGTCTCTGATCGTCCGACGAATTGCATATTTACATATACTGGCTCGGTGATAATGGCATTGCTAAAGTCGAATGATGTAGAGAAATCTTTTGTCCGTTCGATCTTAAATTGTTCTCCGACCCATAATCTCCCTGATCCTTGCAGATTCGCATCGTTTGCATGATGGAGTAAATTGAGCTCGTCTATTTGGTGATGTTGATGGGCACTATAAGTGTCTGTGAAATACGTGGCCGTCCCGGAGGTAGTGATGTTGTTGATTCTTTTGCCATCTTCTTCACCAATTTTGAGGAAGTAGAAGTTTTCATCCTCATAAGGATTTTCTTCACGGTGGTAGTTCTGACTATTGGCATCATAAACCCATTGATCACTTCCTTCACCATAAAAGAGAATGAAATCTGATTTATCAAATTTTCCGTCATCTTCTCCACTGATCATGATGGATAGTTCTGCCAGATCATCTATCCGTTGTTTATCGTTTGGTTCAGGCAGGGTACCTCCGCCTTGGCCAAGAATCTGAATCTTCCGGGGGTCAATAATCGTAGGATTAATACCCAATTTTTCCAGGAAGGCATAGTCAAGTTTATAAATGCCGTCTTTCTTAGTGATAAGTTGATATATGCTGCCGGTCGCCAACTTTGATTGAGTACTTTGGCTAAGGATAGTGCTAGAGACTGAAAGACCAATTAGGACTAGAAAAATAGTTTGTAAATGGGTCCTCATTTAGATAAGTTTTAGAATATATGGTCTGTAAAAGAATGTAACGATCTCATCTCAATGGCTATTGTAGTCTAATGTTCGATTGATCGACGGGACATGGCCAGGTGTACATTATCAATCTCAACATCGGATTGGCCGGCATTCCAAATATAAACCCCCAGATATCTGGCCTCATCCCATACTGGTTGACGATCTTGTGTCCATACCTGTTTTTTCCAGCTGCCTTCATGACTGCTCAATTCCTGACTTTTCCAAACAATATCTTGCTCGTTCTGATCCTGCAAGGCAAAGATAAGAGAGGTTTCCATTGGCCCGGAGTTTCGATAATCGAGCGAAATCTGAATTTTAGCTACTTCTGACCATTGGATGGTTTGCAAGTCCAATTTAAAAGTCGCACTATATCTACGATTCTTTAACGATTGAAAGAGATTATCGTTTTCGTATTTTATCGAAACATTCTGATCGAACCAGTTATTTACCGGCGCTTCAAATCTATGTTGCATTAGAAAAACCAGGGAGTCCTCATGCTTGAGGCCGCTGGTGTGCATATATCCATTGTCCAGAGCCGATTT
>JAGQWV010001070.1 GCA_020437045.1 Saprospiraceae bacterium
GTCGAGATTATTTTTTGTCAGATCGAAAAAGCGAAACCGCGTATGGCCTTTGTCACACAAGGCTTTCGATGATGATGAGATGACGAAAAAGAAGCCAACAATAGTATTAGTTATTGTGGAAATGCTGCACTAGTGTCCGTTATTTTGATCCGGTACAAAGACGCTCCGGAATCCCGGAAGACGTGGCTGCGTTGGTACAAAAGATTTCGAGGAATAGCATTTCCCTTCAACTGGTCAATTTGCACCCAACTGAATCCAGAAGGCTGATCATCCAGGCCGGTATGTTTGGAGAGCATCAAATACAGAGGGTGAGACAAGTAATTGATTACCCTTACCAGTTTTATTCGGTCAATGACAAGTATATTGAAGTAATTCTAGCGCCCGGTGCGATGGGACAGTTGGACATCGATATCCACCGTTTTGTCAACCAGCCCACTTACAAGTTTCCCTGGCATTGAATTGTTCTTGATTATTGAATTGTCCTTGATTATTCTACGTATTCCAGGATAAACATTTTATATTACTTGATCTTAATTGCCATTACCTTTTAGGAACTTTTATACCGAACGAAAACGAAGATCAACATGCAGAAGAATAAAGTCTTTGGCTGGTCCATAGCGGTAGCCCTGGCCGGATTTTTATTTGGTTTTGACACTATTGTCATTTCTGGAGCAGATCAACCCATTCAACGACTTTGGAACACCACACCATTGTTTCATGGAGTTTTTATTATGTCCATGGCTCTTTGGGGCACCGTAATTGGAGCTTTATTTGGGGGCATTCCTTGTGACCGATACGGTCGTAAGAAAACCTTGTTTTGGATCGGAATTCTGTATCTCGTTTCGGCAATCGGTTCCGGTATAGCCTGGGATCCCGCCTCATTTTCATTTTTCCGCTTTATAGGAGGGTTAGGCGTAGGTGCTTCTTCGGTAGCTGCTCCGACGTATATAGCTGAAATTTCTTCTCCTGCCAATCGTGGTAAACTGGTAGCACTATATCAGTTTAATATTGTCTTTGGAATTCTGGTCGCATTTCTCTCAAACTACATCATTGGTGAAATGGTTGAGAACGATGCCTGGCGTTGGATGTTAGGTGTAGAAGCCATACCGGCTGCGATTTACTGTATTTGGATACTCAGTGTTCCGGATAGTCCACGATGGTTGCTTTTGAAAGCACACCGGGAAACAGAAGCTCGTGAAGTCTTGGGACAAATGTATAACTCGAAAGCTGAGGTGAATAAAGTAGTACACGATATTACCCATTCGGTAGCGCATGCTGCAAATAATTCTCTCTTCCAAAAGAAGTTTCGCTACGCTTTGACGTTAGCCTTCCTGATCGCTTTCTTTAATCAACTGTCGGGGATCAACTTTGTCTTGTACTATGCTCCTCGATTATTGGAGGCCGCAGGTATTGGTGCGGAAGATGCTCTTTTTCAATCTACCAGTATCGGTATAGTCAACTTGCTTTTTACCTTATTGGGTATGTATCTGATCGACCGGATGGGACGTAGAACATTGATTATCATTGGATCCATCGGGTATATCATCAGTTTGAGCGTGGTTGCCTGGGCCTATGCCACAGGGGCCAGCCAGGTGATTTTACTGTCATTCGTGCTGATGTTTATAGCTTCGCATGCTGTTGGGCAGGGTGCAGTCATCTGGGTATTTATATCCGAAATTTTTCCGACCGATGTTCGGGCAAATGGACAGGCCTGGGGTTCCGGAACCCACTGGGTCTTTGCCGCGCTAATCACCGCACTGACACCATTTTTCATTAGTCTGGTAGGGGATAATCCCTGGCCACTTTTTGCTTTTTTTGCGGGAATGATGGTGCTACAACTGATGTTTGGCCTCTTTATGATGCCTGAAACCAAAGGGGTTAGTTTGGAGGACTTGGAAAAGAAAATCGTCGGTAGCTGAACGTTCAGTCATCATTTTAAGGTCAGGAATATTTACATCTGAGGGATGCACTTACTCAGTGCCATTCATACATCCTGAATCTTGCAAAAAAATAGCACTTTTGTGATCATTCCGTCTGCAGTGATCCATCTTACTCTTACAAATGATCAAAGATTATGGTTGGCAATTTAAAATATATTTTGGGCCTCGTTATGTTGTCGTTGCTTTCGTGCAAAGAAGATACTAAGCACGAGGCTAATAAACAGGCAGTTTCCTTATATCATGAGCATTACCGTCCTCAGTATCATTTTACGCCAGAAAAGATGTGGATGAATGACCCCAACGGGTTAGTGTTTTATGAGGGTGAATATCATCTATTCTATCAGTATTATGCGGATGATCTGACAGCCGGACCACGATCCTGGGGGCATGCGGTAAGTTCCGATTTAATGCGCTGGCAGCAGTTGCCCATCGCCATAAAACCTGACTCCCTGGGAGAGATCT
>JAGQWV010001071.1 GCA_020437045.1 Saprospiraceae bacterium
AGGTAGTGGCAGGGGGTACGATGTATTTTTTTTTTTTTTTCAATCAAAACCGGAGCTCTTACGAAGCTCCCTATGTCAATGGTGCTACAGACCCATTTTTGGCCGACCTTGGGTGGCTGGGAGCGCATCAATTTTCCATAGGAGATTCTTTTAACGAGCTCGTCTTTGGTCCCGGAAATTATATTGTCATCTTACAATGGGACGAGCCTTTCTTCTCGCATACCGGTGGCCCTCAAGCCAACTCGGACGTGGATTTGATCACCTACATAGATGGGGTGCCAATTCCCGCATTAAGTTCCTTTGAAGAGAATATTAGTGTGACTGGTGATCCGGTGGAAGGAATAGGATTTACTGTTAATGGAGGAACAATACCCATTTCCTTTCATATCCCCCACTGGGATGGCCCTTTTCCCAATAACCTGAAACTTATTGTCTATACCAATCCTCTATCTTGGGAGTATGGAGGTGATGCCGGTACTATCGTCGGTCATGCCAATACCGCAGGTGCTTGTGCTACCGGTGCCTCCGCTTGGTTTTATACACCCATCTACGGAGTTGATCCTCCTGCTTTAAACGCGTTCTCCTCCTGGGGTGGAATACCGATCAAATTTGATGCATCAGGCTTACCATTACCCAGTCCCATTGACTTATTGAAACCTGACTTTGTGGGACCTGATGGCGGAAATACTACTTTCTTTTACGCCGATGTAAGTCAGGACCCGGATGTGTTTCCTAACTTTTTTGGAACCTCAGCATCAGCCCCTCATGCTGCCGCAGCAGCTGCTTTGATTTTCGAAGCCAATCCCGGCTTTACCGGGGATCAGGTTAAATCTACGTTGGTAAACACGGCTATAGATATGCTTACACCTGGCTTTGATTATGGTAGCGGGGCCGGATTAATTAACGTGGGAGCGGCACTGAGTTCTACTCTTCCTCTAGCTGCTGCACCCAACTGTCGAAATATCAATTCAGCCATAGATCCTGATGGGTTAGCCCGAATTAACCTCAGCGAACTAATAGTCAATGCAGCAGAAGGAGTGGGTGAATTAAATGTCACTATACACAGAGGACCAGTCTTGATCACTCAACGAACTGGTGTTTATGCAACAGAATATATCATATTGCCAAATGCATGTTCACTGGCAGGAGCAGAATTGAAAGTCACTATCTCAAATGCACTTGGCACTTGTTGGAGTTTGTTAACTCTGAAAGATTCTCAAATTCCCTATCTGCCAAATCGTTCGACGACCGTTTACTGCGATGATCCTCTGGTCCAGGGTGGAGGGATTGGAGGTGTACCACCAACGGTCCAGATTCCCTGTACGAATCAACCACTCCCGGTAGCTAACCAAGCTGCCGACTGGATCATACCATATGACTGTGTCCCTGGTATACAGGATACGGTCAAGGTGATCATCAGAGAGTGGGAAGCATTTGATAAACAAGGAAGGAGAGGTTCATCTTTTGATACAATTGTCGTTTTGCAATTCCCGGAAATTCTGCCGGAGAATATCTATTGCGAGCAAAAAGATACCGTATACTGTGCCGATACCACTGCCCATGTCGGACCTTTTATTACCTATAGCCGTTTCGGACAATGTGATACACTTTATATTGTGAATATATCCGATACAGATGACGATGGAATGCTCGAATTCAGTGCTGCTGATTTTGATGACAAATGTGGATTAACCGCACATTTGGATGCCTGGAAATTCGGAGGTGAATGTGAAACCCAGTATAAGATAGTGGTTGAAATCAAACAAGATTGCTATGGAAGACCTCAGGAAACATGTACCGTATTTCCTCCTG
>JAGQWV010001072.1 GCA_020437045.1 Saprospiraceae bacterium
TTCGTAAGTGAAGAGTTTCTTGAAATGTTTGAATTTCCTCTGCAAGTTGGAGATGCAGCTACCGTTCTTGATGATCCCTCCTCTATCGTCATAACTGAATCACTAGCCAAATCTTTGTTTAGGGATGCTGATCCATTAGGCAATACCATTAAGGTTGATGATAAACATTTACTGAAGGTTTCCGGAATACTCAAAGATGTTCCACATAGCTCGGCCTTTACTTTTCACTATTTACTACCCTGGAAATTCAGAGAACAAATCAATCCCTGGGTACTGGAAAACAAAGACAATTGGGGTAATTACTCCTTTCAGGTATTTGTGGAGGTAAATGATAAAATAAATGAAGCGAAAGCTAATCTGGCTATACGAAATATGCTCACCGAACATGGAGAGGATGACATCGAAAGGACATTATTCCTACATCCCCTTTCAAAATGGCGCTTGTATTCAAACTTCGAAAATGGAGTCAGTGAAGGAGGAATGGTTGATTATGTAAAATTATTTTCTGCCATTGCTCTTCTTATTCTGGCCATCGCTTGTATAAACTTCATGAATTTGTCTACTGCCCGATCAGAAAACAGAATGCGGGAAGTAGGGGTCCGAAAGAGTGTTGGTGCCAGTCGTACCCAGATTATCCGCCAATTTATTGGTGAATCATTAATTATTTCCAGCATTGCTTTTGTCATTGCTATTCTCTTAGTTCTGGCATTTCTCCCCGGGTACAATATTTTGGTCGACAAACAACTCTCCATACATTTTGCTTCTTCCTCGTTTCTTTTGGGCTCACTGCTGATCATAGGTATCACTGGTCTCGTCGCCGGCAGTTATCCGGCTTTTTACTTATCCTCTTTTAAACCAACTTCTGTCTTAAAGGGAACTGCAAAAGCCGGTCAGGGCGCAAATTTACCTCGTAAACTTCTGGTGGTTTTTCAATTCGGTTTTGCCATTCTCTTGATGACCGGCTCTTTGGTTATTTACCGGCAAATAAACTTGGTACAACAAAGAGACTTGGGCTATAATCAGGCAAATCTGATCAATTTTGAAAGAACTGATGATTTGGATAAAAATTATGATGTTATTAAAAATGAATTAACTAGATCTGGCCTAGTTGAGTCCATGACACGGTCCAACAGCAGAATAACCGGTATAAATTCTAATAATTTTTTAGGCTGGCCAGGAAAGCCTGATGATCTTAGAGTAATTTTCACGACTATCACGGCAGATTATGATTATTGCCAAACGTATGGTATTAAAATATTAGAAGGTCGTGATTTTTCCCGTGAATTTCCCAATGACACCGATGCTATTATTATAAATAAGAACGCTCTGGATTTAATGGGCTTAGAAAATCCTATTGGGACCATGCTTGATCTCTGGGGAGAAAAGCGAAAACTAATCGGGGTTATAGACAATGTTCTCATGGGCAGTCTGTATGAAGAAGTCAAACCCCTCTTCATGATACTCGATGACTGGGGAGGAGTCATGACGGCAAGACTTCGACCAGGATCTGATGTACAGACATCGCTCCACCAAATCGAACAGATCTTCAACACCTATAATCCTGCCTATCCCTTTGAGTATAGTTTTGTCGATGATGACTTCAAAGAAAAGTTTGCAACCATCCGGATGACTCAACGACTATCCAACATTTTCACCTTACTGGCCCTATTCATAACTGGACTAGGATTATTTGGTCTGGCGTCCTTCATGGCATCTCAGCGAACCAGGGAAATCGGAATCCGCAAGGTATTGGGAGCATCTGTTGTGGGCCTCATCACGCTAATGTCCAAAGATTTTGGCAGGTTGGTATTAATATCCCTACTTATCGCCATACCAGCAAGTTGGTATTTGATTAATAATTATCTCCAACGCTATCCCATCCGGGTCAATATTGATTGGTGGCTATTTGTAGTCGTGGGAGCAATTATCTTGATTTTTACATTGTTGATTGTCGGTACTCAAGCACGGCGTGTAGCCCTGACAAATCCTGCCGACTCTCTGAAAAATCTTGAGTGAGTCAAGCATAAAAATACGAACGGGCTTTCTGGTCAAATCGTTTATCAGACCATTTTGATATTATGACACCTGACGGTCTGTACATTTAAATCGAGTGCAAACATAGATTCTTTTTAGCCCATTCCTCATTCAGTGATTAGTGTGAGATCTGGTGGTTAATTCGAGCTCAGGGAAGCCTTGTCCGTACCGAAGATTGCAACTTTGATTGTGAAGGTGCATTTCCAATTATTACTGCTTTTGACAAGTTTAAGTGCTGCTCAAAATCGATCTGGGCGACACTAAAATTTGTAATAAGTAGACGGCACCAATCGTACTGTTTTTGAATGAGTTTTTTGTAGAATCATCTCTAGCGTTTCCCGAAAATTTATAAAATTTACAGCAATCAATTAAGTAGACATTTCACAAGAACATTACACAAAAATCACCCTGGATGGGTGATTATATTGAAACTATATATGGTGACATTGTGCTAGAAAAAATCATAACCATGCAAAAGAAAAAATCCCATTCATACCAACCCATATCCATCCATTCAAAATATATCCTAGCCTTATTCTTCCTATCTCTTTTCGACGCTCTTTACGCTCAGGAGAAGGCAATAATTGAAGGCGCAATTACCGTTGGTCAAAGTGATGCTCCAAGTCCAGATGAAGGTACAATCCGTTGGACAGGCACTGATTTCGAAGGGTGGAATGGATCAACCTGGGTCTCCTTAACCAGTGGGCCATGTGATGGATTACACGTCGTCAAAGATGTGGAAGCAAATTCGTACCCGACAGTGGGCATTGGATCCCAATGTTGGATGGCTGTAAATTTACGGGCAACCCTGTTTAATGACGGCTCACCCATTCCCAACCAGACTGCTGCTACGGACTGGGGCACCCTACTAACCCCTGCCTTCTGTTGGTATAATGACAATCAAAATAACGCAAGCCCTTTTGGAGCTTTATATAATTGGTATGTAGCCGATTCACTTTCTAATGGTAATAAAAACGTTTGTCCTATAGGTTGGCATATACCTTCGCAATCAGACTATGAAAAATTAATCAACTATCTGGGAGGTGAAAGTATAGCGGGAAATCCCATGAAAGAAACCGGAAATGTACATTTTATTGCTGCCAATGAATCGGCAACCAACACCAGTGGATTTACCGCGCTACCGGCTGGTTATAGAGTAAATACTTTCTACTACGAGGGTGGATACTATGCCCAGCTATGGACTGCCCAAGAAGGAGGAAGCTCAACTCAGGGCACTTTCATCGACATCGAATATGACGGAAATTATGCAACCATCACCGATCAGGCCAAAACCAGAGGTAATAGCATCCGGTGCATAAAAGATTAAAAATGCGCTATCTAATATTGGAATATAACCTCGTTGCCGGGGCATGCAATTTGCCTGCAGTAAAGCAGTTTGAATAAAGTTAGAATGCTTTAGCTTGGCCCGGAAGGGATTTTAACTAATTACATGGCGAACAAAAAAAAAGAAAAATGTAGGAGATTCAATTTTTTGCTAACTTTCATTGAACCTTTCAAAAAATCCAATGAAGAGTTGCAATCCGATCTTCATTATCTTCTCCTCCCTCTTCCTTATACTATTTATAAATACAGCCTGGAAAGCTATTGATCAACCATTTGGTCCGGAAAATATTCTTAGTGATAAAACGCATGTGAAAGGCAGTAATGACCAATGGATAGGTCTCGGAGAGTCTGCAAAGATTGAAAAAAAGATTGCAACGTCACCAATAGAGGTGAGTTATCGACCGCGACATCCCCATGTGTTGCACACTCCCCAATCTTCTACAGACAGAAGTGTACAGGTATTTTACCAGGG
>JAGQWV010001073.1 GCA_020437045.1 Saprospiraceae bacterium
ATTAGTTATTGTGGAAATGCTGCACAAGGTTAATAGTTTTATAATGTTTTACGTTTCATAAGTCTATGACATTTTATCAAAGTGAAATAAATCGCATCAAAGGTATTTGTTATTCAAATGAAGGACAGCTTCGGACGGTCATCAGCGCCCGGAATTATCTTAATGATAACCTCGACAGGGAAGTGAATTTGGATCAGCTTTCGAACCTGGTTTTCACTTCGAAGTTTCATCTCTTGCGACTTTTCAAAAGATATTATGGTCTGACACCAGGACAATATGTAATTCATAGAAGACTGGAAGAATCAAAGACATGTTTAAAGATGGGAATGACGGTAACGCAGACCTGTCATTCGGTAGGATTTGAAAGCCCAAGTTCCTTTTCTACATTATTCAAGAGGAAGATCGGAATAACTCCCAGTGATTTTCGAAAAGAGCAATTTTCACAAAGTCCTTTTAGGAACAACTCCTGAAATTTGATTCTTAACATTTAAGCATTTAAGAAAAATGAAGATTAAGATCATTAGTATTCCGGTACAAGACCAGAAGCAGGCATTAAGATTTTATACCGATGTATTAGGTTTTGTCAAGAAGCTAGACATACCTTTAAGTGAAGAAAACAGGTGGCTAACTGTGGTTAGCCAGGAGGAACAGGATGGGACAGAGATTTTGTTGGAGCCATCACCCAAAAATTTTCCTCCTGCCGGAATATATCAGAAAGCACTTTTTGATGCAGGAATTCCATATACTCAATTTAACGTCGATAATCTCCAAAAGGAATATGAAAGGCTCCTGGATTTGGGTGTAGCGTTCAGTGTAGAGCCAACTGAAATGGGGACCGTTAAAGTTGCTGTTTTCAATGACACTTGCGGGAATAATATTCAGCTAATCGAAATGCTGTAATCGCCTGGTAGATAGAGAACTTGAACGTTAGGTCATGAGTGACAGTAGACCAAAATTGGTGGAAAAATCCCGGTTTAATTCTGACAGTGTACCGTAAAAACGGTGTTGATCTGGGTGTTAAATTGAGCACCAGTTTCGATGTCTATTGTAAAACATTCTGCCATTTGTCCGGCCTCTAAGGTGATACTTTTTCCGGAAGGAATGGATACCATATCACAAGCTATGGGGAAGGCTCCGGTACTCCAGAAAGAAGCGTCTTGGTTCCAATTTCCCACATCCGGTCCGATCCAGGCGTTGGTTTGGGCAATAAAACAGTTCGGGCACATGCTGCAAGAGACAATGACCTCTGCTCTGGAGTCACATCCACTAGCATTGCTACTTATGGATGCTAAGTTGGTTGGCGTTTCTAGGAATTTGCAAATGCTCTTAACCCCGCAGACAGATAGCTTGGAAGATCCGGAAATAAGAAGGTTGGTGATCGACGCCGGATCAATATTGTCTAGCCCATTCAGGGTGGTCAATTGATTATTTCTCAGTATCCGCAATTCACCGTTGATTTCTTGTAAGGTATTCAGACCTGTTAAATTCGCCAGCAGTAGATTATCATTAATATATAGTCTTCCGTTGATGTGTGATAAATTTTCCAATCCATCTACACTTCCTAAGTTATTATTAGCGGTGATATATAAATCACCCCCAACCGTAGTTAAGTTATCCAGGCCGGAGAAATTTTCCAACATGGCATTGTCATTGATGTTCATGATGTTTCCCACCTGCGAAAGTTGATTAAGACCCTGAAAGTTTTGTAGCACCGGATTATTAAGAATCGACATAAAAGTGCCAATAGATGTGACCGAATCCAAACCGCTTAAATTTGCCAATAAACTATTATTTATCAGGGTCAATTTTTGACCAATTTCTCTGAGTTTTATTAAAGCAGTGAGATCGTCTAACTTATCGTTATCGGAGAGGCTTAAATCTCGACCAATAAAATTAAGATGATTCAGACCTTGCAGATTAGTAAGGTTATCATTGTTAATGATCTCGAGTGATCGGTTCACCCGGGTCAGGCTCTGCAAAGCCAAAAGACTGTTAAGTGACTGATTATCCTGAAGAGTTAAATTTCTTCCGATGGTGCTTAAACTATCCAGACCGGTTAAATTTTCTATACTACTGTTTGACAGAATATCGAGACTCCATCCCACCGTACGGAGATTATCGAGACCAGCCAAATTAAAAAGGGTAGAATTTCCGCTAATTTCACAGTTTTGGCCAACCGATGCTAAACTATTCAACCCTTGCAGATTGATCAGATTGGATAAGTTTTTCAGAGTTAAATATTGCCCGATAGATTGCAGTTGAAAGAAAGCATTAAAAGACTTGAGGGCTACACAATTCGTAATATTTAGATCAATACCTATATGGATTAAACTATCGAAACCATTGATAGTGTCCAGTAGGGTGTTGTTGCTTAGGATCAGGGACTGCGATAG
>JAGQWV010001074.1 GCA_020437045.1 Saprospiraceae bacterium
TATGAACCGAGTCAATATTTACCAAACCATTTTCTTCGGAATAGACAAAAACACCATCGGACGTTCCCATCCAGGTTTGCCCCAACGAATCATGAAGGATAAACCATACCATATTGGGAAAAACCTGGCCATCCAGTAGTACAGGCTGGGAAAAGGTTTTTCGCTGGTAATCATAAATACATACACCGGAATGAGTATTGGTCGAAATCCATAGTTGATCTTTCAAATCAAAACTCATGGTATAGATGTCGTTGCCACAGAGGCCATCCGGCAGATCTGGCGAGCTCAGCAAATGATCATAATCATGGCCAAAATAGCGATATAGGCCGCGATCGTAGGCACTGATCCACAAAGCACCCATCTGATCCTGGGCTATAGCCGTGGCATGCAGGGTGGGATGATCATTCGCGATGGTGACGGCGTGGATATTTGGAAGAGGATCTTCAAGATTACTCTGGGCACATACCTGGATATACAGACAAGCCATGAGTATGACTCCCCCAATCTTCCGGTATATCACAGGAACGGTCTCCATTGTTTTAAAAATAAGAGAAATATAGATACAATAACAAGAAGTCTGATGAATGAAATTCAGACAAAGAATTAGACTTACAGAAATTCTATTATTGACAACTTCCGATTTCGGCACGGAAATAACTGCCTCTTTTAGCATGAAACCCAGGTTTCAATTGAATACGTTCACCCGCTTTAAAAACAACACTTCCTCCACTATTTCTACAGCCATTATCGCAATAAAGTGGAAAGGGGCAAAATGCGCAATCTGGCTCGAAGATCGGGGGATTGATTATATAATCTTCCGCCACGATCTCACCTGTTGCCTGATTTACTACAGGATTATTATTAATGCCAGATAAATTGAGATTTTGAGTACAAGGAATAATTCCACAATTTCCAACAACACCATCGTAATACTGAAAAAAAGTTGAACCTAAGGCATAATACAAATTTGGGTGCACATAGGTCTCATTCCGTTCGTAGATATTATTTCTAATATTACATACCATAGGAATTAATTGTTCCGGGAAGTCATTAGGGCCAATATTTGGATTGTTATTAGGTGTATAATCATGAAAAACCACAAAATGCAAATGGACATTACTGGCCGTTCCTACTTCTCCTTCATCGGCAATATATTGACCAGCAACTACCTGATCTCCGACATTCACTCTGGCACTGTTTTGAGCAATATGTGTATAGAAAGTCCACTCATCGTTGGCATGTTCGATTATTATTACGTTGCTTGGTATCGAATTTGTTAAACATCGGTTTGGGCAGCATCCATCATCAACGACTCGTCTTACCCATCCATCTGCAGCAGCCACAATTCGATAACCAACTGCGCCGGCTATTGAACAGTCTGGACTTGGTTCTTTGGCAGGTCGGCCTGACATATCCAAACCTTCATGCCCATGTTGCGGTGTATTACTTGTCGAATTGCCAACATGTACTGAGGTCAAGCCATCTGCTATTTCAAACGGAATCCGGTAAGTGTTTCTTGATATACCAATCGATTTTTGGCTGTAACCAAAATCCATAAACGCAACATGAATCGACAGAAATAGTAGTATAAAAATTTTTTCAGAAATAACATTATTGATAATGCTCATGGTGAGTTTCAGTTTCATAACCTATTTGTTTTCAATTTGAGAAATCCGTTCCTCCAATTCGATAATGTACAACGTCAATTCTTCAATTTTCTCCAGTAGCTTGCGCTGAGTTTTACCCAAATCATGTCCACCTTTCGATTCAATCTCCTGTGCTGAGGGTAGCCCGGGTAAGTGTTTGTTTATCTTGAGTGATTTTGCCAGTTCCTGAATTGGCATTAATTCATATTGCTCCTCAAAAACGTAATCTGGCCAACCACCGGATAACTCAACCAACACCTCTTCGGAAATAATCTGGCCATCAACAGCTAGCATGTAGCCCTCCGGCATATCAGTGGAAAGGGCGATACCGATTCCTACGGCTCCATTTTCTTCACCACATAGCAAAATCGAACCGGACTCATGTTGCATCCGAATCAAATCTGCCGTGTAGCGTAAATCAATAAAACGTTTAGAATCTAACCCATCATTATATCCTATACCCAGGGTAGCCGGATCAGCACCAGGATCAGATGAGATAAATGCATAACGGTTGGAATTTGTCGTATTTCTGAACTCAATTCTACCCAGACCCGTACCCGTTTCTGTCAACCTAAGTTGGGGATTTCCCGGGGTGGAATTGTGTCTTATAGTTAATTTTCCCTCGGGTTGAAAATCGCCAATCCCAATCTTTCCCCCCTCTAACTGAAGTATTAAATCTGACGCGCTACCACTATTGCGAGATTGAATTTCATTATCATCAAATACCAAATTCGGCCCATTGGCTGATCCCAGGAGGAGGTAACCATGGGTGGATAATGATAGATCATTGCCGTCCGTGACTTGAAGACGAGACAAAGGGCTGTCGGTTCCCATTCCAATATTACCATTGGATCCCTCGATAAAAAGCCGGGTATCAAAGCCTCCGTTATCAGAAGCTCTCAGGAGGATGCTGCCAAATCGATTATTTAAGAAGAAATTCCCATTTGAAGAAAAGAGTTGACTCTCGACACGATTATCATCCGTACTGTAAAGAGTGATGGTGGGATTCCCATCCTCCAGACGTACATCACCTTCGACAAGTAGTTGCTCTTGGCTCCTTAGGTTTAGATTCATCAACAAAAGACCAAGAATCGTAAGATAGTGTAGGAGTGAATTATTCATTGTCTATATTTTAATGAGTTAATTAATGCCTCGAATATGAAGCGATTACGGAGATAAGGCTTGTACATCTGTTTCAAACTTCTTAATGTATGTTCCAATCCCAACCAATTAATTATTTTGTTGCAAAATCAAGACGCTGTGCTTCCCATAGAAATAACCATTCAACAATTCACGATAATTGTTTTTAGTGCGTTTAGAGTTAGAAGTAAATCATAGACTATGAAAACCCGTACAATCGTCAGCCGAAGGAATGCACTATCCATGGCAACTTTCGGAATTTTAGGAATCCCGATACCTTTATCCTTATCTGCCAGGAATCTTCAATTTCGCAACCGCATTCCGGAACAAGAGCAAGATATTCCTCGACATTTTCCAAATCTCGATCCCGAGAGGGTACTGGAGGTGGTAGGCAAGTCACATTTTGATTTAGAGTCAGTCCGGAAATTAGTGGAAGCGAGACCAGAACTGGCCAAATCTACCTGGGAGTGGCGTTTTGGCGATTTTGAATCTGCCATCGGGGCGGCATCACATGTGGGAAGAAGGGACATTGCTCAATACCTGATGAGCAAAGGAGCCAGACCCACCATTTTCACCTTTGCTATGTTGGGAGCCTTTGAAGTGGTCAAAGCAGCCATTGACTTTCAACCAGGAATACAAAGAACAACCGGTCCCCATGGTCTCAGCTTATTGAGTCATACCTTTGCCGGCGAACGAATGAAAGATGAAATGACCAACTCCGAAATTGACAACCTGCAAAGAACAATTGAATTTTTGGAAAAACTAGGAGATGCCAATGGAGAAAATTATATCGATCTTGGGTCTGCAGAACAGCAAAAATATCTGGGAGATTATCGTTATGGTCCGGGAGAAAAAGATGGATTTACCATCAATATTAACATGAGAAAACTTTTGTCCCTGGCACCACTCGGAGGCTTTGGCGGAGCGCTGTATAAAACAGGAGAAAACAGATTTATATATAATGGTGCACCATCGGTAGTTATTTCATTTGACATTCAGGAGGAAGTGGTTAAATCACTTAAAATAACAGACCCTGATATTACCATTCTGGCAGAAAAAGTGTCTTAGTGAGACAGCTGCAAAGACTATCCTTGCTAAAAAGAATTTAGCGAAGCTGCATTCTGAGAAGATAATAGTAAAGAAGCAATAAAATTTTGGTTATTTGCCACCGAAACAGGTCTTCCGATACATTGGTCTTATATAATAAAAAGCATTATCATGAATGGTCCAGACAAGAACAAAATATTTCCTCTAGTACATTATGACAGACTATGTTTTTTAAAAAATGTAATCAAGAACCCCAATATCATAGTTGGTGATTACACCTATTACGATGACTTTGAAAATATTGAGAACTTCGAGAAAAATGTCAGATACCATTTTGATTTTGTAGGGGACCAATTGATCATTGGAAAATTTTGCATGATTGCCTCCGACGTTAAATTCATCATGAATGGCGCCAATCATTTGACAAAAGCCCTGACCAGTTATCCTTTTGCTATTTTTGGGCATGGCTGGGAAAATGCTATGGCCGGTAAGGAATATCCCCAAAAGGGAAATATTAATATA
>JAGQWV010001075.1 GCA_020437045.1 Saprospiraceae bacterium
AACCCATGCGTTGATCTACTAGTAAAATAATTTTGTTGTATTTAATTTTTAGTGCCGGTTATTCCAGCAGTGACCACATTAAAATGGCATCTGCTGTACCATCCATTGTGGGTTCATTCGTAGAAAAGTCACCAATATCATCATGGTAAGTGATATATGCATTTTGAAATCTGGCAAATTCGTCCGGATCCTGCAATTCAAGTCCAAATAAATTTTGGAAGGTGGACATATAAATGGGGCCATCTATGAGACCTCCGGCAGGAGTATGTCTCAATAATACGGTAGCCGGAAGATGCACATCTTCAGGAAACTCTCCTCCAACGGGAATTCCGGTAAACATACTGGTACCCCAGGGATTTCTGCCAAATAGCCAATCACGATGTTTTTCCATAAGCTCGTGATATCGTAGATCGCCAGTCATCTTTTCATAAAGAATGACCTGGGTAATAAAATTGACTGTTAAATTATTGGAGCACCAAAGGAAGACTACACCGATCTCATATGCATTCTTGGAGGCACGTGCAGCAATTTTTTCAATATTCTTTCGGTACCAGCCTGCTAATTTCAATTGAACCTCTTTCGATGCGATCGAATAGAGTGCATAATGCCCCATATTCATAAAAGGATATTTTTGATAATGATTCATGGTATCCCTGGCCATCCAACCATCTTCTTTGATCATTTCGGCGTAGTGTACGGCATCTTGCAGATAATGGTTTTCGCCGGTAATTTTATAAAGTTCGGCTGCTCCCCATTCCATATCATCCGCCCAGGAATCTTCATTATAGCGATAAGGAGCTCCGAAAGAATTACCCTGTTGATAACCTTCTTGTTGTTTGCCCATTTGATAGATTTCGATGGACGCATCTTTACATTGGATCGCAAAATAAGGGTCGATTGATTCCCAGATGGTACTAGCCATGGCTAATGCAGCGGCACATCTTCCCGCCAGGTTGGCGATTCCGGTGGCCATACTTTTCCACTGACCCAAACCTTGCGGAGCCCCATTGGCAAAATAAGCCGCACGGTAGGAATTTGGCCCCCAACCATAATCAGCATTATCTTTTGCCGGAATTTTAAATCCCCGGTGATCCCGATCATCGGCAATCTGATGTATCAACCAATCCGTTCTTGGATGTAGTTTCAGGATCCAGTCCAGTCCCCATTTGGCCTCATCTAGGATATCGGGAATACCATTTGGTATCTCATGTCCCAGTGCATCGGTTTGATCGGCAAATTTTTCCGGCGAAAAGGTATAGGCCATCAGCATTCGTGCCGTGGCGTTTGAACCAGTGATAAGATACTTCAACTGATCACCGGCATCATGCCATCCTCCGGTGAAGTCATAATAAGTGCTGTCAGGGACCGGGGCATAATAAATACGGCCGTCCGATTGATGACAGACATCTTCAAAGTAGGGATTATATCCACAACGCTGCTGACGCATAAAGGCAAGTAAGTCTTCACGGTAAGGATCGTAAATAGCATGCCCTATATCAATGTGTGCCAGGTTTTTTTCCTCAAACCGAACAACGTATTTTCCTTCATCCAAATTAGCTGGCAATTGCAATAGATATTGATAAGGAAATTGACCCCATAAACCATCTTCTAGAGGTTGCCAGAGAGCTTCCCTGATTTTATTACCATTATCTATCTGAATAACATCCAACGGACCAGATAGCATCCCGGTTGATAAGACCATTATCGTGGGTTTTTCATCAGGATGATATCCCAGCTGATTATAGCGAAGAAAGATATCCTGGGCAGAGATCGAATGAGACATAGATAAGAGACCAATAGTCGTGATCAGTGCGATCATGACACTCATTTGCATGTTTTGCATGATAGTAACTGTGATTCTGAACGGTTAAAA
>JAGQWV010001076.1 GCA_020437045.1 Saprospiraceae bacterium
GATACTTATTTTCGAGGAGGAAGAAAATTTAAGTGGTGGACGATGATGGGACAGGCTTTCGGCACAGGAACTCACGCCGAAATGCCGGTGGCGCAGGCTGGTGCTGCCTTCCAGGGAGGATTTGCCACGATATGGTATCAATGGAAAAATCTTTTGATTACTCCTCTTTTCTGGCTTATAGCACCCTGGTATCGGAGAAGTGAAAGAACTACCATTGCCGAAATGGTCAGAGACCGCTATGGTGAAAAGTTAAGCCTTTTTTATACCATATTTGCGATTATCTTTTTTGTATTTATCATGGGCGCGATGCTCCAGGGAGCAGCAAAGGTAATCAGTGTGGCTTCCGGAGGGCAGATTTCTTCCAATTGGGTGGTGGTAGGTATGACCGTGGCTTTTATGGTATATAGTTTTTTTGGAGGCCTGGTTGCTGCAGCCCATACTGAATTCATCCAGGGATTATTTATTATTATCCTTTCGTTTTTATTAATTCCTTCCGGGCTGCATGAAATCGGTGGTTTTTCTGAAATGCGAAGCCTTTTACCAGAAGATTTTTTCCGACTTTTTTCCGAAGATACAGGTCTGGGAGCCTTTACCATTGCTATGTTGGCGGTCAATGGTATGGTCGGTATTACCGCACAACCTCATATGATGTCCATGTTTGCTACCGGTGAATCTGAATTGGTTGGCCGGGTTGGACAAACCTACGGTAATTTTGTAAAACGCCTTGTCACCATTGGCTGGACTCTTACTGGTTTAATCGTCGCGGCCATTGTCATCCAGAAAGGGATCGAATTAGAGGATCCTGAACACGCCTTCGGATTTGCTACTAATTTATTGCTTGCTCCAGGGCTCATCGGTTTAATGATGGCTTGTATTTTGGCGGCAAATATGTCATCCTGTTCTAATTTCATGGTCAATCTTGGGGCATTATTTACAAAAGATATTTACCAACCCTATCTTAAACCATCTGCATCTGACAGCGAGCTCCTCATGACCGGAAGAATAACCGGAGTAGTCCTTACTTTATTAGGAGTCGTTTTTGCCCTTTCCATTAAAAATGTATTGTCTGCTTTCCTATTTACCGAAACTATTGCCGCATTTATGGGCATTATGATTTTTGGGGGTGTTATGTGGAAAGGAGCGACACGATATGGTGCCGGAGCCGGTGTATTTGTAGCATTTATGCTTTACTATATCTTAAATTACTCCGCAACTGGTGAAATTAAATTGGTATATAAGTGGACACCAGAACCCTTCGGATGGGCGATGCTGGCTGGATTTATCGTTCTCATCGTTGTTAGCAAACTCACTCCAGCCGAACCGCAGACGGCAGTCAATGCTTTTTTCAAAAAAATGCATACACACTCCGATCAAAAACCAGGTGAACCACCCATCGTCGATAAGGAACTCATTCTTTTAGATGTCAATGAATGGTTTACCAAAGAAAGATGGACTAATTTTAGCAAACGGTATAAAACTGATTTTTTTGGTTTTCTATTTGCCTGGGTATTTGTTGCTGCCCTGATTATTTTAGCCTGGCTGATACTGCAAATAAAATAGAAATGAACCGGGACCAAATTATTTGAGGCAAGTGCACCAAAAATGTCACCCAAACCTGAATCACAATTGAAAATCACCGATGGTAAAAAATAAAATACTTTTAAAGAATGGCAAATCTGTCTTACCAGATCGTGTCTTTGTGGGGGACTTAAGTATCGAAGATGGGGTAATTACTCATATCCGATCTGATATTTCTGAATCCGGCTTTGATAAAGTTTACAATCTGGAAGGCAAATATATTCTACCTGGTTTTATTGACATTCATAATCACGGTTCTGCGGGATTTGATTTTTCATTTGGACAATATTACACAGAACGGGATGCATTTGAACTCGAGGATGATTCTTATTTTCCAGGCTTACAAAATGCCTTACAATTTTATGCCCGGAGGGGCACAACCAAAGTTCTGTTAACCAGTATGGCGGCTCCTCTTGAAAAACTGGAATATTCTTTTTCGAAATTAAACGAATATCAGAGAAATGAAATGCCGTTCGCAGAGTTGGTCGGCGGAATTAATTTGGAAGGTACATTTTTAAAAGACCCACATTATGCAGGTGCCCAAAATCCGAAATTCTTTTACGATACCGATCCATCCATTATTGACCGATTGCAGGAAGCAAGTGGAAATCTACTTAAAATTGTAAACGTACCTCCGGAACACGGCAAGCAGGGTTTAGATTTGATTACTTCTTTAAGAGAAAATAATATTGTAGTCGCAGGTGGCCATACGGCAGCCT
>JAGQWV010001077.1 GCA_020437045.1 Saprospiraceae bacterium
AGTCACCTCATGCTCGGGGACCTCGACAAACAAGCGATCGTTGGTATTGAAATTAATGCCAATCACCTCTCTGCGGTTCGCTCCGGTTTTGTTGAAGCTGTGGTCAGACCCATAAGAATTGGAAGAACCGTCCAGGTCTGGGATATTCTCATAACTCAGGCATCAAAAAAAATCTGTATTAGTCGTTTAACAACTATGACTATCAATAAAAAACAATGAATCTCAGATATACTCGAGTGTTCATCGCATTCTTGCTGATCCCGACGGTGAGGGCATTTGCTCAGGAACCCATAGCTCAACAGGAAAACTTCAATCTCACATTACTAAGTAACCGGCAATTGACTTTCTCTGACGATGTCATTGATCAATTTCAACGCTATAGCGATATATGGGGTTATGCATCGGAAGACGGCAACGAATATGCAGTGATAGGCGCAGGCACAGGCACCGCTATTTATGAGCTATCTGACCCGATGGATCCTACCATGGTGGCCATGATCCCTTCTTCCTTGTCACGCTGGCGTGATTACAAAAGCTATGGTCACTATATTTTTGGTGTGGCCGATGAAGGAGCTGACGGACTATTGATTATTAATATGGAAAATGCTCCAGACAGCATCACCTGGCAATTTTGGCAGCCCTCTCTAACGATAGAAAACGATCAGCCTCACCCGCTCAATAAATGTCATAATCTCTATATCGATTCTACATTTGTTTTTCTGGCCGGATGCAATTTAAATGGTGGTGGAATTTTAATCTTTGATCTTTCTCAGAATCCGGAAACACCTCAGTTAGTTGGCACCGGAGCCCGAAAATATGCCCATGATGTCTTCGTGCAAGGCAAAAGAATGTATACTTCAGATCTGGGACAGGGCTTTGCCATTGTTGATATAAGTGACATCACCCATCCCCAGACCATCGCCATCCAGGAGACTTCCTTTAATTTTACACACAACGCATGGGGATCAGACGATGGCACTTATCTCTTTACCACCGACGAACGGGTTGGTGCGTTGGTAGACGCCTACAATGTGCGCAATCCCGATGAAATCACCCTCCTTGGCCAATACCGGCCTACCGCTACACTTCGCAATGGGGTGATACCCCACAATGTCCACTATTACAATGGATATCTAGTCATTTCTTATTATATCGACGGCGTTAAAATTGTTGATGCCCATGATCCCACCAATCTGGTGGAAGTGGGAAGTTTTGATACCTACAGTTTTCGCGATGATGGTTTTCACGGGGCCTGGGGCGCCTTTCCTTACCTACCCAGTGGGCTGATTTTAGTATCTGATATAGAATCAGGACTCTATGTACTCCAACCGGACTACCAGCGAGCGGCATATCTGGAGGGCACAGTGACGGATGCCGGAACAACATCACCCCTTAGTGCAGTCTCAGTAAGAATCAGCTCCAATAAACCGGGTTATGCCGAATCAGGGACCACGGGCAGATATCAATTGGGTATTGCCGAATCCGGCAATCAGATGATTACCTATCAAAAATCGGGCTACCAGTCAAAATCTCTGGAGATCCAAATGAATCAGGGAGAAACGACTACGATGGATATAGCACTGGAGCCTCTGGCAACCTACCAAATTTCAGGACAGATTATCGATAGTATCAACGGGAGTCCGATCGCCGATGCTCAAATCATCATTTTCAACGATGACTATGAAGTAAGGACGCAAACGGATGAATCCGGCAAATTCCAGGTGAATTCATTCGAAGGTGATTTTACTCTGGCCGCCGGTCACTGGGGTTTTATCCATTCCTTCGAAGCATTGCATATCGAAAGCGATCAAACAGATCGTATTTTATCACTGGCACCAGGTTATCGGGATGACTTTATCTTCAATTATGGATGGACAGTCTCCAACAGCTCACATACCGCTGCTAGTCAGGGGTGGCAGTGGGGTACTCCTCAGTATGCTATCTATAATAATGAATTGACCAATCCAAACGGGGATTTGCCAGGTGATTTGGGAAAGAATTGTTTTGTGACTGGCTTGGCCGGAAATCTGGGAGCGAATCTTTCCGACACCTCTATCCTTACTTCGCCTCTTTTTGACGTAAGTGACTACTCGGATCCCTACCTTAATTATTTCGTTTGGTTTTACGACTATGGTGTCTTAACCTCGGATGATTCTTTGCGGATCTATTTGGGTAATGGTGAACAAGAGGTTTTGGTTGAAGGAATTGGAAGTTCTTTTAGTGGTTGGAGAGACCAGACACATGTTCGCATTCTGGATTTTCTGAATCCAACCCAGAATATGTATCTGAAAGTAGTTGCCGCCGACCAGGGAAATATCCACATCTATGAAGCAGCTTTTGATGCTTTTTCGATTACCGAAGGGTTTACCACTCCGGTAGATGAACATGCACTTAAATATGCCTTCGAAATTTTTCCTAATCCGGCTCATTCCATACTTCAATGGCAAATGCCTGAAAAGAAAATTGATAATATTTCCATTTATAATTTGCACGGGAAATTATTGATACAACAGTCACCATATGTTTCTTCTGAAATAAATATTGATAACCTGACCGAAGGAACTTATTTCATAGCGGGATCTTATAGGGGTAAAATTATTGCTATCAATAAATTTATCAAACAGTAAAGAGTTGTATACCCTACTCCGGAGAGTACTGGATATGGTATTTTTGTCCCTGCACCAAAGGTTGAAGTATTTAAAAATCACTTCCTACAGGGATATGCGTAAATCTGATTTTCGGCCAAAATTGACTTTACAGAATGGAATCATGAGTGAAATGCAACTTTCAAATTGTGGGTGTCAACATTAGGACCCAGTAGCAGTAGCATTAACGTTTAATAAATGAAGAAAAAAATCCTTGCTATTTATAGTTCCCTAATTGTATTGGGATGTACCACCGCCCCTTCGATCACCAAGCAAATAGATCGTGATTATCAGAAGGACGAATTAATTGAATTAGAAATTAATTATACGGATTCAGAAATTAATGTACTGCAGATAAACGAGAAGAATTTCCCCAATCCCCTGCCACTGCAGAAAATAAATAATAATAAATGGGTATTTCGATCACCCCAAGCGGTGAGTCGTGGCACAATATTGTCTATTAATCAGTCAGAAGTCAAATTTCCAATTATTTGCCAGATCTCTGAAGACGATGAATTTGTCACTGCCCAGATCGGAAATCAGGAAATTCTAAAATACGCGATCTCCGTCCAAAATCCACCGGACTCGCTCCCAACCTATTATAGTCGAAGTGGATTTATCCATCCTCTCAAAACCATGAAGGGTCAGACATTGACCGCTGGTTTTCCCAAGGGCCATGTCCATCAACACGGTATATTTCATGCCTGGACCAGGACGCATGTGCGTGATTCAATGATCGATTTCTGGAATCAGCAGGCAAGGTTAGGAGATATCAGGCATAAAGAATTATTAGCGATCAATCATGGACCGGTGTTTTCAGAATTCAAGGTATTATTGGAATATCTTGCATTTATAGGCGATGATACATTGATCACGAGTCATGAAACGTGGGGTATTCGGATCTTTCCTCTGGCCGGTCAATATGTATTAGACTGGAATATCCAACAGGAAAACATCAGCCCGGATACTTTAAAAATCGATGAGTATCACTATGGAGGAGCTGCATTTCGGGGCAGCGAATCCTGGAACGTCGAGGGAGGTGCTTACGACTCCTTAGTATTTGTGAAGACCGCTGAAGGTAAAAATGCAACCACAGGAAACCACAGCAGACCTAAATGGATCACGATACACGGAGTTACGGAAGCTGGCTACGGAGGTATCGCTATGATCCAGCATCCATTAAACTTCCGGTATCCACAACCGGTTCGGATCCATCCCACCATGCCCTATGTTTGCTTCGCTCCTATGGTGATTGGATCGTTTGACCTGGCTCCAGAGGAAGTATACACAGCCAACTTTCGAATATTGATATTTGATGGGAAGCCAGATGAAAATGAGATCGAAAAATATGCTCAAACCTATCAGATGGAATAGATCTAACTTGGTTCAAACAAAATCGTGCTACTACATAAGCAATTAAATAAAGCCAACTATCGGTCAAGAATATCGATTTATCCATCATCTTTCCTATTTTAGGCTGCCATTTTATACAAACGACTTAACCAACCATGCAGATAAACAAGAAGATCTCTATCCAGGATCTAACGGAAAAATTATCTCTTTTCTGGAATCTTTCCGGTGAGAAAATCTTAAAGATTGAAAAAGAGTTTGACCCCCGGCAAGGAGCTCCGGTATTTACCGTAGCCGGCAAATATTCTTCCCGTGGGTGGACAGAATGGACACAAGGATTCCAATACGGTTCAGCCATTTTACAGTTTGAAGCAACGGGAGATAAACAGTTTTTAGAAATTGGAAGAACGGCTACTCTGGAAAAAATGGCTCCCCACCTCACCCATTTTGGGGTTCATGACCATGGATTTAATAATGTTAGTACATATGGCAACCTCCATAGACTCATGGTCGAAGGTCACATCGAAGAAATCACCTGGGAGAAATCGTTCTATGAACTTGCTCTAAAAGTTACCGGTGCTGTGCAGGCGGAAAGATGGACTTCACTACCTGGGGGAGGAGGTTATATCTACTCATTTAATGGTCCACATTCTCTTTTTGTAGATACCATCCGCTCGGTTCGGGCATTGGTAGTCAGTCATGAACTCGGTCACGACTTAAGGGGTGAAAACGATCAGGTAGTTAGCTTGCTGGACCGGGCTGTCGATCATGCCATTGCCACTGCCAAATACTCCGTATTTTATGGAGAAGGCAGAGATCATTACGATGTTTGGGGTCGCACCGCACATGAAAGTGTCTTTAATA
>JAGQWV010001078.1 GCA_020437045.1 Saprospiraceae bacterium
AATGGGATAACGAATTTCTCCTTCAGAACTATAGAGGAAAAAGCCAAAACGGACAGATCGATCACGACTACAACTGGTATGATGGAATCCGAAAAATCGATCTTCCCAATGGAGACAGCACAACCAATTCCCCAAATAATCCATGCGACTTTTCTTCCCCTACATCTTGCGATGACAATGGTCATGGTACGTACACTATGGGACTGATGACAGGTAATTTTGAAAATCAATTCACTGGCATCGCTCCGGGCACGCAATGGATTAGTGCGCGTGTCATGAAAAAAGGTGATGGACGCCTTTCTACCTATCTGCGAGGATTAGAATGGTGTCTTGCTCCCACTGATGTAAATGGCAACAATCCTCGTCCGGAATTGGCCCCGGACATTATCAACAATAGCTGGGACTGTCCACGCAGAGAAGGTTGTATTCCAGAGAATTATTGGATTCTTGATTCGGCTGCAGTGAGGTTAAATCAGGCTGGGATTTTAACCGTAGCATCTGCAGGAAATAATGGCCGTCAGGGTTGCCAATCACTAACCACCCCACTGGCTCTATTTTCGTCCATTTTTACCGTAGGGGCTATTGACAGAAACGATAGTATCACGGATTTTAGCAGTCGGGGGCCAATAGACTCTTCATCTGATATTAAACCTGATGTGGTAGCTCCTGGAAAGGGAATCACTTCCATTTATCCGGGAGGTAAATTCCAAACAAGCAGTGGCACCAGTTCCTCTGCTCCCATAACCGCAGGTGTTGCTGCGTTGATTTTGGAAGCTAACCCGGCGCTGAAAGGACAACCTGACCTCCTTCGAAATATTCTCAGCAAAAGTGCTTTGCCAATTAATGAAAACTCCTGTGGTGAATCCACCTCTCCGAATCCTGTGTATGGATATGGCCGTATTGATGCGATGAAAGCTATCCAACTAGCTAAGGAATTTCACCCCACTTCTTCTCGCCCCGCTTTACCGGAAAACAGCTTTAGTTTGTACCCAAATCCGTTTAGAAATGAGGTTCATCTCAAAAGTCATGTGACATCCTCCGCCAGAATTAACATCTATGACATCCGGGGGCAACTCACCACAAGTTTCACCTTAGCAGGCCATGAGGAAATAGAATTGGTTTTATCAGACTTACAAATTGGTCTGCATTTTGCACAAATAATTACGAGTAAAGGAATCCTACTCCGGAAATTGATTAAAATCTGATGAAATAATGTTAGAATTGATAGTACTTTATTATTTTTCGGATCAATAGGATTAGAGTACAATCAATATTTAAGCTGCAACAAGAAAATCATTGAAATATTGAACGCCGTTATAAGAAGAAAGAGATGCATACCAAAGACTTTTTCATAAGAGCTTTTCAAGAATAAATAGGAAATATTTTTGGTGAAAATGCATCTTAAAATTCACCGAAGTTATGGTAAGGGACACTCTTCTTGGTACGATGATCTACCCATATTGCTTATCCACCAGAGGCGGAAAAACTATTCTTTACGCAGTTAAATTGTCTCAGCTGGGACAAACTTAGGATAGAAAAGTCAAAATAGAAAAACATTGCGTGCCAT
>JAGQWV010001079.1 GCA_020437045.1 Saprospiraceae bacterium
CGCAGGAAATAGCGTTTTTACTGGATTTATCCATATCACACAATTGTGTGAGCTCTTCAACACAATACCATGATCTTTCAAAACCATGGATTAAGGTGAAACGCAACCGCATAGCAAAACTCAACTTTGTTCTGTCAGCAACGAACTGATTTTGCTGATTTCATTTTAATCATTTTTTGTGGCCTCTTAAACTCCAAATATTATGGCAAAGACAGTAAGTTTTTTAATCAGCGTTATTTTTTATCTGATCGGTGTAGCCGGACTTTTTTACTTCATCTTTTGGTTAGGTGATTTTCTACCTATCAATCAAATGGAATCCAGCCCCCGCTACAGCTGGAGTCTCTCACTTCTGATCAACACCGGTCTAATTGCCATTTTCGGAATTCAACATTCAGTGATGGCCAGAAAAAATTTCAAAAAGTCATGGACCAGGATTGTCCCAAAGCAGTTAGAGCGAAGTATTTATGTATTGATATCAGGAATTCTTTGTGTTACAATAGCCACTTTCTGGTGTCCTATCGAAGGGACAATATGGGAGTTTGAGGCGGGCACCATTGGTTTCTACCTCACTTATAGTTTATTTTTTACGGGAATAGTTGTCCTTCTTACCAGTACCTTCCTGATTAATCACTTCGAACTCTTCGGACTACAGCAATCCTACTTGCATATGATGGAGCGGGCAGCACGCCCTCCCAGGTTTACCACCTTTGCTCTGTATCAAATCGTGAGGCACCCTATCTATCTCGGATTAATCATGATTATCTGGTCAACACCAGTGATGTCATTTACGCATTTAAGCCTCTCTGTACTATTTACCATGTACATTTTTGTCGGTATTTATTTTGAAGAACAGGATCTTATTAAGGAATATGGACATACTTATCACAACTACAAAAAGTCGGTACCGAGTGTCATTCCATTCACCAAAATCGGATCCCGCACATATATCCCAAAAGATAAAACAGCCGCGGCAGAAATCATGTAATACGCTATTCATTATACTTAGCAAGTAAATAGCCATCCTGTATAATCCCACCACCAAATCTTTGAAAAAAATAATTAAATAAAAATGAAAAAACACGTCATATCATATATGAAAGGGAGACAAGAGGTTTCCTTCAAAACCTTCTTGGTTTTCTTTCTGACCCTGAGCTTCTCCTACCTGGTTAACGCACAGCATATGGAAGTCGAAGGAAAATTGAAGGTAACCGAAATGGATGTAGCTAACAACGAAACACTGCTGGTCGTGAAGCAAAGTGACGGCACCCTGGCTACCCGGGATGTTGCTACTTTGTCAGCGGCTGAGCCAAGCGTCTATGCGGTGGGTGATTATGCCCAGGGTGGTGTGGTCTTCTATGTAGATGCTAACGGCAAACATGGCAAGGTACTTTACATACATTCCATGGGTCATTTGCGATGGAGTAATGTTGATAATGAATACAACTTTGAGGCGGCCTGGAGTGCCAAAAATGGTGCGGGAAATACCTCTGCCATCATCCAGCACCCAAATCATATTTTCTCGGCTGCCAGCGTCTGTGCGAAAATGGCCTATGGTGGGTACGATGACTGGTACCTCCCTGCACTCAATGAGTTAACTCAATTATATAATTCGAGAACTATTGTGGACCAAGTTCTGACCTCGATTGGGGGAGAGATTTTAGGCACTAACGGTTACTGGAGCTCAACGGAAGATAACTTGCAAGCCAACAAGGCATGGGCATGGAAATTCGGTGACGGTACCAGCGCCTTGGGTTTTAAAGACGGATTTGGTGGTGTTCGGGCCATTCGCTCTTTCTAATAAATATAATGTCTCATATAAAAAAGGATA
>JAGQWV010001080.1 GCA_020437045.1 Saprospiraceae bacterium
CATACAAGACTTTGGCAGGCGGGTAAAATCGGGTGCTCCATGGTAATTTTGCCTCGCAATCGTAGTCATCATTACGGTGAGAAGCAAGTTTGCTCTTTGCCCCCTCATCACGAAATCCAATTCCATAATGCGCGGGTTTAATTGATATTCATGTATCTAGCCATTTCCCACAAAATTCGAATGCATAACCCTGGCTAAAAACTCTTGATTATTTTATTTTACCCTAAAATTTAGAGCCATGAAATACTTTGTCTTCTTTCTATTTAGCTGGAGCACTTTTCTATTCGCTCAGCAACCATCTTCCGGCAAATCACCACTGCAAGTGGCGATTGTTGGTCTTTCTCATGATCATGTCAACGGGATCCTACACCGAAAAGACCAGGGTGATATAAAAATTGTAGCCATTGTTGAGACGGACCAGGCATTAGCCGAAAAATATGCGTCGCGCTACGGATACTCGATGGAGATCGTCTATCCTACCTTGGAAGCCATGTATGAAAAAGTACAGCCAGAGGCCGTAACCGCATTTAATTCGATTTACGATCATCTTTCGGTCGTCGAATTTTGTGCGCCCCGGGGAATCCATGTCATGGTCGAAAAACCATTAGCCGTGAGTGTTGAGCATGCCGAGAAGATGATAAAGCTGGCAAAGGAGCATGGTATCCATTTACTCACGAATTACGAGACCACCTGGTATGGAAGTAATTGGAAGGCATATGACATCATTGACCATGAAAATAAGATCGGCGATATCCGAAGGATAATTTTCTATACGGGGCATCCCGGTCCGGTAGAGATTGGATGCAGCAGAGAATTTTTATCCTGGCTGACCGATCCCATATTAAATGGTGCCGGAGCCTTAACTGATTTTGGCTGTTATGGTGCCAATCTCTCCACCTGGTTCATGGGAGGAGAAACGCCGACAACGGTCAGTTGTCTGACCAAACAAATTAAACCTGGTATTTATCCCAAAGTCGATGACGATGCTACCATTATCCTGGATTATCCCCAGGCACAAGTAATTATCCAAGCATCCTGGAATTGGCCTTATGGCAGGAAAGAAATGGAAATCTACGGCCAGACGGGAGCCGTTTTCTGTAAAAATAGTCAGGACATGCTGGTTAAAGAAAATGAAAAAGAAAACTTCAGGGAGATAAAGGCTCCCAATCTACCTGAACGGATGACAGATCCTTTCCACTACCTCTATGAAACGGTGAAAAATGAACTGAAGGAGCCCGCATTCAACTTATCTTCACCAGAGAACAATCTAATAGTAGTGCAAATTCTGGAAGCGGCCAGAAAAGCAGCAGCGTCAGGTAAAACGGTCTCTTGGCATGAGCTTTATCACTAACGTTTATACTGGTAAGGCACTTTTTATCCTCAGCTAAGCAGCCAATCATTACCTTCGCAGGCGAAATGGCAAACTGAATGATCACCGTGGACAGCATATCCGGATTCATCCATAAATACTTATTACCCAAAATAAAGTTTGCCAGCACTTCGCTGGTAGCAACCCTGGTAGACTACACGATCTATCTTGGCCTGGTTTATACCGGATTCAATAAAGTATATTCCAATATTATTTCGGCGAGCATTGGGTTCTTAATTAATTTTTTCTTACAGAAAAAGTTCATTTTTACCTTAAAGAGGAAAGTTCACTCTACCTTTCTGATGTCGATGTCATTTTCTGCTGCCGGCATTGGAATTAGTACCTTACTGATTTATCTTTTCAATAAAAATCCTTTCCTGGACCATCATCAATATTTAACCAAATTACTGGCGATGGGAATTATGTTCTTTTATAATTTTTATACAAAAAGGATTGCTTTCGAAAAAACCCTAAAAGCTTAATCTCACCCATAGATTATTTTTGTTCGCAAAGTCCGCGAATGTAAATTCGCGGCTCTCCGGAGGTCCATCAACATACCTACTTCGATTTTCTACTTTTTACCATTTTCACCATTATTATTTACAAAGTCCGCGAATATAGATTCGCG
>JAGQWV010001081.1 GCA_020437045.1 Saprospiraceae bacterium
AACTGGTCGTAAGGTTTATTTTTATTGAAAGAATTGATTACCCAATCTCTCCATGGCCAGATGGATCGGGGTTTATCGTCCTGATAACCATGTGAGTCCGCATAGCGGGCAAGATCAAGCCAGATACTGGCCATTCGTTCTCCGTAAGCCGGACTTTGCAACAATTGGTCAACGATCTGTTCGTATGTACTTTCTTCATGTTGATTGATAAATTGATCAATGGCTTCCTGAGAAGGGGGCAATCCGGTCAAATCAAAATACACCCTCCTGAGCCATTTTTCCGGACTTTCTTCTTCGTTGGGGCTTAAGCCATTTTCTGCCATTTTTTGCAGGACGAATGCATCAATCGGGTTATTTCGCCAGTCTTCATCTTTCACTCGGGGTATTTCCGGTCTTTCCGGAGGAATAAAAGCCCAATGGCGTTTCCATGTGGCGCCTTGTTTGATCCACTTGGCAATGAGGGCCTTATCATGATCACTAAGCTCGAGATTGGATGACGGAGGTGGCATCATATATTCCGGGTCATCGGACATTATTCGGCGGTATACATCACTTGCTTCGAGGTTACCCGGAGCAATCACAAACAAGTCTGAAGAACTGTCAATAGCTGCGAATACTCCTTCTTTGGTGTGTAAGGCTAATTCTGCTTTACGGGCTTTTTCATCCGGACCATGACAGGCGAAACATCGATCACTAAGCAAGGGCTTTATATGATAATTAAAGTCGACAACCTCTGGTAAATCTACGCCCTTTCCGCCACAGCCGGTGAATAGTATGCTACTCGCAATCAATCCGCATAAGAGTACTATCTGCAATCCCGAATTTCTCAATTAATGAACCCTTTAAGTGATCCATAAATATAAGATTTGTTTACACATGCTTCTGGTACTCTCGCTGCCAGATAATCCTTGGGGCCTTCCAAGTGGTTTTCTGGGCCAATTATTTCCTCCACAATAGCTTCAGATTGTCCATGTCAGCGCACATCCGTTCTGGCTTTCCTTTTTGGTTAATTGGAAGCGATCGAAGTTTAAGGACTAAGGCTGTGAGTCCAAACAACATTCTTGGAAGTTCTTCTTTTTGTAGAAGTACTGGTCATTTATAATTTCCTGGTAAAACCTTAATTACAACCTCCAATCTGGGCATTAAAAGTTACTCCCTGCTTTACATTGAAACCATTGTTGAGGTTCACCGAGGTTCCGGCCTGATAGGTGATAGTGCCCATATTAGCCGTGCTTGTTGATGAAAGTGTGTTAATTGCTTTAAAGGTCTCTGAATGATTGTGAACCAAACCGGTCAGATTGCGAACTTCCGGGCAGACATCAATAATTTCCATAAGATCAATGGCGATGTCTCCCTGAAAGTTGTCACCAGTGGTTGCGGTGATCGCAAATCTTGTGTATGGTGATTTGTAGCTACTTAAATCGATCTCAGCCTGTTCCCAAAAGTTTCCCTGATTACCCTCAATGGTATATACGGTCGTAAAGCTAAATCCGGCATTGACGGAGACAGCGATTTCCAGTTTGCCAATACCCTGTCCATATAAATGATGATAAATTCGAAACACCGGCTTATTGAGATTCGAAATATCGAAACATCCCGTTGCAAAGATGGCTTTTTGAGCATTTAGATGGCCTGTAGCCTCTACATATAAATAGGTGTTTCCATCAAAGGCAGCGGAAGGTCCCGTACCGGAACTGGGGGTTGGTCCGGACCATTCCGTCCAGTCAAAATCGTCACCTTGAGGCTGACTAGCCCCTGAACCCGGAGGAAAACTGTTTCGATAATCATACTGGTCTACGACATCACCGCACAGATTAAACTTAGTGACCATCCAACTTAGAAAGAATTCATACCCATCATCTGGCAAATATGACCTTGACATTAGAGTTTGGTCAATGACCTTCATAACTAAGGTGTTGTTGCCATCGCTGAAATCTTCAAATGCAAAATTTTCTATATTATTTGTTCGATTAATTAGTAGACTCCCATTTAGATACCATTCAACTTTCAGACTGTTAGGTGTCGTTTGAATTAAATCACTTCCATATGGAGTATTACTTCCGTTGAAAGTATACACGGATCCACTACTGGGCATTTTATTCTTAAAGGGATCAACCAGACTGTATATTTTATTAAT
>JAGQWV010001082.1 GCA_020437045.1 Saprospiraceae bacterium
TGGTATGCACCTGGTGCTGCCGCCGCACAAATGGTCGAGACTATTATTAAAGATGAACACAGAATCTTTCCATGCTGCGTTAAGCTAAATGGAGAGTATGGCATGAAGGATATTTTTCTGGGAGTACCGGTAAAACTGGGAAAGAATGGTATCGAAGAAGTGATTGAGTTAAAGCTTGATGAACCTGAGATGGAATTACTCAAAACCTCAGAAGGTCATGTGCGACAAGTGATGGATGTTTTTGATGGGATGAATCTGTAGTCTCCATCAGGAGATCTTTTGGGCAACAAAAACATTTGGGAATTTATATGGTTTAAATAAGCAAATGGCAAATGGGATAAAATTGTCCGCTAGAGATCTCGAACAAATACGAACCGATCAGGGCGAATCTCTCTTAGAATTATCCCGAAAAAAGCCCGTGTTGATGGTCTTCCTGCGACATCTTGGCTGTACTTTTTGTCGAGAAGCGCTTCGTGACTTGAGTGCGTACCAAAAAGATTCGAGAGGCGAGAAATCAGAAATAGTGTTGGTGCATATGGAACGCGCGGAAATCGCGGAATCCGTATTTACAAACTATGGGCTCGCTGGTTGTAAACATATTACGGATCAGCAGCAGGTTCTCTATCAAAAGTTTGGACTTTCAAGGGGATCTTTTTCGCAGTTATTTGGTTTTAGAACTATGGTGAGAGGCTTTCAGTCCGGTTTCAGTTGGGATCAGTTGGGTGGTCATCAATTTGGTGACGCCTTCCAGATGCCAGGTATATTTGTTATATATCAGGGTAGAATTGTGTCGCAATATATTCACAAGAAAATATCAGATCGCCCGGACTATCATAACTTAATAGAATGCTGTCTTTCTTAAAAACAAGGGTAGGGTAGCTTCTCTATGTTAATCAATAACTCTTTAATGTTCAGATATGCGAGGTTGGCAATTTAGTGAATATCGATCGAACGATGAAGGTAAAACACCTTTTGAAAAACTGCTATCGGTATTTCAGGAACTATTGCTGTATACTTCCGGAGATGTGGCAGAAGCCCTGGCCTGGTTAACTGAATTAGACAAAGAGTATCAACTTACTTCCAGTGACTATGGTCTTTCGGATTTCATCAAGGAATTAATTGACAGAGGCTATATTCAGGAAGGGGACACCCAGGGACAGATGCGGCCGGCACATAAAATGGAAATTGCCTTGAGAAGAAAAGCACTGGAAGACGTTTTTGGAACCATCGCAAAATCAAAAAAAGGTAATCATTCGACTCAACAGGCAGGTAGGGGCGATGAATTTACCAGTGATGTGCGTCCATTTCAGTTTGGAGACCTTTTGGAAAATCTCGCCATCTCTGAATCATTGCGTAATGCTCAGATCAATCATGGGCTTGATGAATTTATGCTGGATCAGGAAGATCTGGAAGTTCGGGAGACCTACTATCAAAGCCAGGTTAGTACGGTCCTAATGATCGATATTTCGCACTCTATGATCCTATATGGCGAGGATCGAATTACTCCGGCAAAGAAAGTAGCCATGGCCTTATCCGAGTACATCACCACTCGTTTTCCAAAAGACACCCTGGATGTCCTGGTTTTCGGTGATGATGCCTGGCCAGTCGAGATCAAGGATTTGCCCTATCTGGAGGTGGGACCCTATCATACCAATACCGTTGCCGGTC
>JAGQWV010001083.1 GCA_020437045.1 Saprospiraceae bacterium
ACCGTTTTATTTTCTTGTCTCAAAACGCCCGAATGTAGATTCGGCGCTACTTTTTTCTCACAGACTCTTTACTCCTCCCCTCTCTGCCCTTCGGTTCCCTAAGGGAAGTCTTCCCGCACATACCGATTAATCCGCGAAATCATATAATCCGCTTAATCCGCGATTCAGACAATAGGATTATCTCTGGCTTTCAATAATTAACACCAAATCTTCCCCTGGCGGAGAAACAATTCTTTTTACCCCCGTGTTAGTTACCGTTTCATCCCTAACAAATAGTCCGGTTCTCGGATCAAAAAATCGCACGCTAAAGTTTTCTCCTTCCAGGAAGCCAAAATTAACGGTCACCGAAATCAACTCTGGAATATAGGATACTAAAGTCCTCCGGTCTTCACTCACGGCGGTAGTCACATAATTTGGTTTTGACCAATCACCATATCCATCCACAACTGCAAGATGTTTTACATCGGGCTGTAAGGTCCACCATGGCACTTGATTAAAAAAATCGATAAAGTACTTCAATTGCTGTGCCCCGGTATATTGTAGCATTTCTCTCCAACCATCAGGAAATTCCCAGGCATCACAACCATAAGCTTGTCCGGCGCCGCCACACAAGATGGTCCAATAGGCCTGCCGTCTGATCATATGGGGGGTGCCCATAACATTCTCATTATCTCCAAAGCCTTCATACTGCGACTCCCCCAAAACAAATGGCATTTTGTCTGACTTCTCCCACTCCCTCAATGCCGCTTCATACACATGCGGCAGGAGATCATAAACGTTCCAGGCATTTATCTTTTCCCGCCAATACGTGTAAATAAAACTGAATCCCAGCCAGGGTGCATATTGAAACAGGTCTGTACTGGAGTGTGGTGTAGAAGCATGGTACGTCATTAACTGATAGCGGGAGGCAGACTCATAGAGGCCATCGAAAAAAGCAAACAATGATTCCCTGTCACCTTTAGGATCATTATCCCCACCTAAAATCCTAAAGAGGTTTTTGCAATCACGAAATTTCTGTCCCAGGTATCTACCCAACATCTTGTTCTTTTCCGGACCATTTCTTTGTATGGGATGATCCGGAGTACCACCAAATCCTTCCTTGCAGCAGCCCAGCCAGGGTTGCGTTAAGACCACCAGCAATCCCAGTGAATCCGCTTTGTGTACCATCTTAATAATATGATCAAAATAAGCCTCATTAGGACTGGAAAAATCATTATTATTCAAAAAGGGAGCATCTCCATTTTGATTTCTGTCTTCCGGCGTATAGGCGATCATCGCCTGAATAGTATTGAAGCCCTGACTTTTTCTGACCGTAAAATATTCAAGACATTCCTTCTCGGTTAATTGAGAAAACAGCTTCCATCCTGTGTCCGCATGGTATAAAAACGGATGATCATTCTGATCGACAAAGTATCTTCCATTTTTACTGACTTTCAATGGAAAATCCGGAAATTTCTGCGCAAGAGAATGATTACCGATCAAAAGGTATAAGATGACAACACCAAACTTACATAAGCCTCTCATATTCATAGGTAA
>JAGQWV010001084.1 GCA_020437045.1 Saprospiraceae bacterium
TTGTCGGCCATAAAGAAGATGCCGGATTGGTCTCCCGCCCTGAATAAAGAAGGATCACCGGCCCCAGATCAATACCAGTTCGTGGTCAGCAGGGATTTGTGTGCAAACGCATCATTGTATGTAGATTGATCGATCACGTTACCTTAAGCAAACCACATATTTTTTGGGTATAGCTAAGCCAGACGACTCGTACTGCTCACAATTTTCCTTCCCACTTACAGAAGCTATTTTTCCGGAAGTTCAGCAAGTTTATGCAATTGATGAACTGCCGATTCAGACAATTTCTCACCGGCACCAATATCGTAGTAAGTGGTTCCTGGAGTGGTCTCGTAGCCGGTGGTCATCGGTTTAAATCCTGCAGGACCTTGAGTAAAAGATACTTTGGTTGGAAAATAGCCAGCAGCGGCGTTGGCTAATCCCATGACTATGGTATTTGGAAATGGTGAGTTTTCTTTAATATAGATACCAAATTCATTAAACATTTCTCCAGGAAGACCCACTAAAGCCAAATCGCCAATTTGGATGACTTGTACCTCCAATGAGTCAATTTCTTCCTGTTCCTCATACATTTTAATCCATTTTGATGCATAGACTTCGTCGGGGATGCCATCGGCTTGCAGTGGAGGCATTCCTTCCTTGGCTACTCGGTCCATGACCTCTTTAGCCCAGGCAAATTGCTCTTCGGTAATCGTCATTTTTTTGAGGGGCACTTGCTCCCTGGATACCCGGACCAAACCATTGTCAGCTAAAGGCTGAGCATTTCGCATCGATTCAAGTGCAGAAATGCCGAGGATATAACCTATTCTTTGGCATTCCTGATAGGTGTCCAGAAACCCGACTTCATGATCTACTTGCGTCACGTTTCCGCAGGTTCCGTTGATAAACATGGTGGAAAAGTCTTTCCCTTTCGCTTTTTTAATGGATTCTGTTAGATATCCTGGATAGTCGGCTGAGTAGAACCAATTATTCCCGGTGAGAGTGGTAGGGTGACAACTGAAATTGATAATCGAACCCACGATCTCTCCGTTACGCTCCATACTCACGGTGATCATTTCCGGATCGATCGAGCCTAATGATTCTACAATATATCCCGGTGTAAATTTTTCCCAGACCATATGGGTGGTTCCATCGTTAGCCTTCAGTCTTCGATTATGTGATACCCTGTCTTCCGTGGTTCTACCGACGTATAGTCGAGTGGGTTGGATTTGTTGATTTGCTTCAAGTACTGCCCCGACTGCTTTCTTTAAATACTCTTTTGCCTCCGGTGCATCTAATTTAGATGGGGGCCCACTATGGGTATGCGTAGCATGTATCATCACATTAGCGGGCAAAATATCACTCATCGATCCAATGTATTCCCGTAGATAGTCGACGGTAGCTTCCTGGATGTTGCAAATGTCAATAGAAACAATGGCCGCTTTTGTTCCATTGGTTCCCTCGGCTACGATGGCTTTGGCGTATAACGGGTCATGAATACCCCGCGAGGCATAGTCATCACCCCGATAGTTGCCCACCATATCCAAACCAATCCTTGGCGTGTAATTAACCTCGGCATACCCTATGCGTAGCTTTTCCTTCTGTGCCTGTACTGCGAGAGTAGAGGCAAGACAGAGAATCGTGATAAAACTCTTCAATAAGGAATAGGGGGGTATGAAACAATGATCACTCATAGATTCTATTTATTTTTTTAAATTAAAATTTCCTTTAAAGTAGGAATTTCTCAGCTATTAACTCATATAACTCCTACTCCAAAGTCAGGTGACTTGCAAAAGTATATTAGGCCAGTATTTTTTCGAAATTTTTAGGCTTACACTATGGATAAAAATCCGTTTCTTTAGCATCCTCGATCGTATCAGATCGCGCGTTTTGTAAATAAAGATAAATCATGGTCAGTTCCAGCGAAATGCCATATTTTGTTCGTCCCTCCATTAATATTGCCGATGCAGAGAAGGTAGAAATTTATGCGAAAGCTCAGGCTGAGATCGATGCTTTGTTGCAGGGAGAAACCCATCCGATTTTAAAAATGGCTACCATTAATTGTCTATTGAAAACACATCTTACCTATTATTATTGGACCGGGTTTTATCTGGTTCATGAGGAGCATCTTATTGTGGGCCCTTATCAGGGTACACTTGGATGCCTGCATATTGATTTTGATCGGGGGGTGTGTGGAAAAGCCGCCCGTGAAAAAATGACCCAGATTGTTACCGATACCCATGCCTTGGAACAGGGAAAGGATCACATCGCCTGTGATCCAAATTCTCAGTCAGAGATTGTGGTCCCGGTGTTTAATGGCAAAAAAGAATTGATCGCTGTTTTTGATGTTGACAGTAGTGAAAAAAATTCTTTTAATCATATTGATCAAACTTATTCAGAAAGTATTTTGAATCATCATTTTTCCCAGGAATAAATTGTTGCTCTCCGTAAATGTTTATTGGTGACCAGTTTTAACTAATTAAAAAATTGAAGAAAATCTTTAAGTATTTCATTTTTTTTATCCTGGGAGTTTCTGCGCTATTTATGGTAGGTCCCCGGGCATCCAGCGTCTTGCTTGATCCGACGATTACTTCTCGAACTATGGAAGACCTGCAGTTGCATCTTCAAGCTGAACAAACGTCAGATCTGATCAAACCGGATAATGAAGCCATGGTCTACTGGGCTGATTCTATTGGTATAAAAACTGATTATGCACTGGTTTATTTACACGGATTTTCGGCGAGCAGGGGAGAGGGTGACCCCATTCATTTGGAATTTGCCCGACGGTATCATATGAATGCATACCTTGCAAGATTGGATCAACATGGACTAAATGAATCAGATGCTTTGCTGAAGCTTACTCCGGAAAATTTATTGCAATCGGCTAAAGAGGCAATTGCTTACGGTAAATTATTGGGAAATAAAGTTATTGTAATGTCGTGCAGTACCGGAGGTACATTGGCTATTTATCTGGCATCCCAAAATCCTTCCTGGGTAGATGGGCTGATTTGCTATTCTCCCAATATTGATACTTATAATCAGGCTACCCATTTGCTGGATGGTCCTTGGGGCAAGCAGATTCTTCAATTAATTGAGGGTGGAAAGTATCATGGATGGGAGGACAGTGATGACGTGAAAAAATTTTGGTCCACGCGGTACCGCAATGAAGCGCTTATTGATTTACGTCAATTATTAGATGCTACGATGCGCCCGGAAACTTTTCATGAAGTAAAGCAACCATTTTTATTACTTTATTATTATAAGTCGGAAGAGGAGCAAGATCAAACTGTATCAGTGCCCGCGATGCTCCAAATGTATGACCAATTGGGTACCCCACCTGATTTAAAAGCAAAATTTGCGGTCCCAAAGGCAGGACATCATGTTCTGGCGTCAAAATATCATTCTAAAGATTTGGAAACGGTGAGAAAGTATACGTTCGATTTTGCCGAAAATGTTTTGCATTTAAGTCCCCACTTCGGTGGACTTGATGAATGAAAGTATATGGTGTTAAACTGGGCATAATTTCATCTCCACTGTTAGAAGATATTGATGAAAGAACCAAATCGATAGAGGTGCCGATCATTAATAGATAATAGGAGCTTTGGAAGGATCGGTATAGCATTTGGGGGAAACTTTATCCGGGATTATTCATTGGGGTTTTGTCATGCCTGTCCTGACATCAATCGTCGGGGAGAGTAAAAAGGACAATAAAATCGGGTGCTCCACGGTCATTTTTTCCTCGCAATCCTAGTAGACAAACCCATAAATTTTTATGACAAATTCTGGCGACTTTTTGCACCATGCTTCGTCGTAAATACTCATTATAGCTCCGGCTATCACTGCGTTTTACTCCTTGCCTACCACAAAAATTCATCTCAGAATTTCTTACAATAACTTATGGGTTCGTCTACTAGTCATCATTACGGTGTGAATCAAAATTACCGGACGTACCTGATTTTACAGGCA
>JAGQWV010001085.1 GCA_020437045.1 Saprospiraceae bacterium
CAAAGGTATGCACAAAGTCACCAGGCTGAAGATCACAAACCTGAGCGATCATTAAGGTCAGCAAAGCATAGCTGGCAATGTTAAATGGTACTCCAAGGAAAACATCCGCTGATCGCTGATATAGTTGGCAGGATAATTTGCCGTCGGCCACATAAAATTGAAATAAGCAGTGACACGGCGCTAATGCCATGTCAGCAAGATCTCCAACATTCCAGGCACTGACGATGATTCGCCGGGAATCAGGATTTCTATGGATCAGATCAATAGCTTCACTAATCTGGTCAATAGTCTTTCCATGGCGGCCCTGCCAGCTACGCCATTGTTTGCCGTAGACCGGTCCTAAATTTCCATCGGCATCTGCCCACTCATTCCAAATTCGAACACCATGCTCCTGCAGGTATGCAACATTTGTGTCTCCTTTTAAAAACCAGAGGAGCTCGTAAATAATCGATTTAAGATGAAGTTTTTTAGTCGTAAGAAGTGGAAATCCCTGGGAAAGATCAAACCGCATTTGATAGCCAAACACACTAAATGTCCCCGTGCCGGTACGATCGTCCTTTCGTGAGCCATGTTCTAAAATGTGTCCTAATAGATCCTGATAGGATTTCATGGCCCAAAAATGAGAAAAATATATTTAAAAAATTCTCATTCGACCGGATAAAAACTATTTAAAGTTTTCCGGAAACTGATTTGGAACAAACTCCCAGAGGTATGGCAAAAGAAAATAGACAATAAACGAGAGGAGTACAATGGAAATAATATTCATAAAAATACCCGTCCGAACCATATCTGGAATACGTAAATACCCCGATCCAAACACTACGGCATTAGGAGGTGTGGCTACCGGTAACATAAAGGCACAACTTGCCGCCACCGTGGCAGACACCATTAGTATAAAAGGATGTACATTGATCGTTAGTGCCATGGGTGCCAGAATAGGTAGCAACATGGCAGTTGTTGCCAGGTTTGAAGTGATTTCTGTCAAAAAATTAACGGCGGCAATCAATATGAATACCAGCAAAAATATCGATAGTCCTTGCAGGGAAGTCATTTGCCCTCCAATCCAATTAGCAAGTCCCGTAGCTGAAAATCCCTCTGCCAATGCCATCCCTCCTCCAAAAAGCAAAATGATCCCCCAGGGCATACGGACCGCCTCCTCCCAACTGATCAATTTCTCTTTTTTCCCTTTTGCCGGCAGAATAAATAATATGATGCTGGCTGTCATGGCAATGATGGTATCATCCAGAGCCGGTATCCACTTCTGAAGTAGCGACCGGCTTATCCATAAAATCGCCGTCCCTACGAAAACAATCAAAACCAGCTTTTCTTCATACTTTAAACTGCCGAGTTCATTCAATAATCTTCTGATTTCTGCTTTTCCTCCCGGAAAGGATTTTTGCTTGAAGGTAAACGCAAAAGAAGTGAGGTACTTCCAGCACAGTATGAGCAATAAGGCAGATATGGGTAACCCAAACATTAACCATTTGGCAAATGATATTTCTATATGGTAAGTGTCGTGCAGTACACCGGCAAGGACCAGATTGGGCGGGGTACCGATCAAGGTAGCTATGCCGCCTATCGATGCAGAATAAGCTATGGCCAGCATCAAGGCTTTACCAAAAATTTCGTTTTCATCAATTTCTGTAGCTGGATTGTCCTTTAGCTGAGAAATAATAGCCATACCAATGGGTAACATCATGACCGATGTGGCTGTATTACTAATCCACATCGACATAAAAGCGGTTGCCACCATAAATCCTAATATGATCTTTTTGACATCAGACCCAATCATATTAATGATCCGCAGAGCAATGCGCCGATGCAACCCCCATTTTTCAATAGCTATCGCGATAATAAAACCTCCCATATACAAGAAGACGTATTTATGACCGAACTGCTCGGTGGTGGTAGGTAAACTCAATGCACCAGTGAGCGGAAAGAGAATCATCGGCAGAAGGGCCGTTACCGCAATCGGCAATGCTTCAGAAATCCACCATATTGCTATCCAAACGGTCGTAGCCAGTACGGCATTGGCCTCTTTCGAAAGACCTTCCGGATGAAAGAAAATCAGAACCAACATAAATAAGAGCGGACCGGTAATTAATCCAATCCTTGCAGGACGGTTAGACATTGAAATAGCAGTTAAGCACTAAGTTTAGGAAAAAGATCCGATAATATGATGGCAAAGCATTGGAAATTTCCGATCCGAGCTAAATACTCTTTTTAGATAAGAAATCCACAGAGTTTCCTAGGCAAACCTGAGCATCAAAGTGATTTATCAGCCAAGATCAGCTAGTGATGCATTTCTTTGAAAGAGCAGGTCCACCCTTTCTTTCGTGGTCCGGTCAACCTCTAATACAGGTGCGTGATGAGGTTTGATCCGGGCATCAATGATCAACGAACCCGT
>JAGQWV010001086.1 GCA_020437045.1 Saprospiraceae bacterium
CTGGAAATGATAGGTAAAGCAGCGGATCAACTAGCCCAATTACCTGATGGTGCTACTAGACAATACATCCCCGAATTAAGCGTGGTATTGGCAGCAGCAGGTTTAGTAAATCCGGAGGAAACAAGAGAAATAATTTGGACGGTACCCGAAGATGCAGGTGAATACATTTATGTTTGCACCTTTCCCGGCCACTGGAGAACGATGAACGGAAAAATCACGGTCAAAAAGAAACCAAATCTATAAAGGATATTAATCTGGTCATGGAATAGTCATCAGCAAGATCGAATAACCCCTGCTGTCGAATCCCCTAAATGGTCATAGAAAATGTTTTGGTGGATGGCTTATTTCTAATTAGATGCATATCAAAAGCCATGCACACGTTGCGAATAAATGGCCGCGATTTTTCCGGGACGGTTAGATCATTTTTACCAATAATTATTAAACCATCTTTTTCCATTTCTTCGAGCCGGGTTAGACATTCAGGGAGTTCTTTGAATTGTAGATCTTTATCCTCCCAGCTGGTGTAAAAGTGACACATAAGATTTAGAATGTGCTGACGTACAATAAGGTCTTCACTATTTAGTAAATGCCCGCGAAAAATCGGAAATTGACCATCGTGCACTTTGGCACTGTATTCTTCCACGGACTTGATGTTTTGCGAAAATGAATACCATGTATCTCCTATAGCTGACATCCCCAACCCGATCATCACCTTTGTATCCGTAGTAGTATATCCCATGAAATTACGATGAAGCACATTGTTTACCATCGCTTTGTACATATCATCAGTTCGTAGAGCAAAATGGTCCATCCCAATTTCATAGTAATCATGATCGAAAAACATATTTTTTCCCAGCTCATAGAGCTTTCGTTTTTGGGCATCTTTAGGAAGATCATCTTCGTTAAAACCGCGCTGACCAATACCCTTGATCCAGGGAACATGGGCGTAGCTGTAAAAAGAAATCCTGTCTGGTTTGAGCTCTAATGTTTTTTCGATGGTATTGGTGATACCTGCCTCATTTTGATGGGGTAGCCCAAATACCAGGTCATGGCTGATCGAATTATATCCTAATTCTCTGGAGAGATGATGTACTTTTTCAACATTTTCAAAAGGTTGAATTCGGTTTATAGCCTTTTGTACGATCGGATCATAGTCCTGTACACCAAAACTTACCCGACGGCTACCTAATTCATAAAGAACCCTTAAATGGTCGTAAGTCGTGTTATTTGGATGACCTTCGAAACTAATTTCGATTTGATCACTATCTGCCGAAGAAAGAATCTCGGAAAGAAGCCTTTTCAAATTCTCAGGTTCGAAAAATGTAGGCGTTCCACCCCCTAAATGTAATTCCCTTAATTTAGGGCGAAAGCCCAGTAGATCCAGATAGAGGTGCCATTCCTTTAACAAGGTGTCGATATAGGGATCCTCAACCTGATGATTTTTAGTGATTCGCTTTATACAGCCACAGAAGGTGCATAATTTTTCACAGAAAGGTAAGTGTATATATAGACTGATCCCTTGATCTCGGTGCCGGGTCGTGCTTTCCTTAAAAGTCTCTTTCCAGACCTCGATATTAAATTCATCGGTACTCCAGTAGGGTACGGTAGGATAGGAGGTATAGCGTGGTCCGGGAACATTGTACTTTTGAATCAACTTCGCATCCATGATGCAAAAGTAATTCGATAACTGCATTTAAGCGTAATTGTAGTTAAATGTGGCTTTCTTTTGACAAACAATCTAACATGGCCTATAGCGATAGCATTTCGTTGCGAGAGGACAAAGGAGTGGAAAGGAGTGCAATTTTAAGAGTCGTGATAAATTTATGTTAAAAGACCCCCCGACTGGCTCTAAGCTCAAAGTAAGTTGTTTTTAATAGTAAAAAGCCTTATGAAAAGCGGAATTATAATTTTAACAGTAGTTAGCATTTTCGGTATTGCGTGTGCGAGTATCAAGTCGGATCAGGTGGGCAAAACCGATCGTAGTGCAAACCCAAATGAATACGTAATCGATAATCCGATCACCTTTAGTGACTTTCTCCGTCGTGCTCCGGGAGTTACTTTTGACTGGACCACCGGTGTCCCTCTAATCAGGGGAGGTGAACCGTTGTACGTCGTGGATGGAGTAAGAATGGGCCATAACTATTATCAGGTCGCTAATTTGGTAAATGTTAATAGTATTGCTTCTGTCGAGGTAATTCGTAATGCTACCGAAGGTCTGATGTATGGTCGAGATGTCGGCAATGGAGTAGTAGTAATCAAAACAAAAACGGGGGCAGATACCACGGAATAATCAAAGTGGGATGCTAAAATAAGGCCGTCATAACTTCTAGAAGGCCGAGCCCCATATCCAACCAGGTTTGTTGGTGGTCGCGCGATATTTTCTTGGAAACAAAAAAATAATTTTTCCTGGGAACATTACTGGATGCCATTATTTGCAATTGATCTTTTGTGCACTCTTCAAATGATGCTACCCAGAATTGATGGATATGACAACGTTCTAAAGGTGATTGATTTATTCTGTAGTAAATTATATTT
>JAGQWV010001087.1 GCA_020437045.1 Saprospiraceae bacterium
TATTATCTGGTCAAAGAAAAAGGATTTACCCTCGAAGGTGCCAAAAAAGAAATCCGGGCCAAAAAAGGTTCCATTGTCAAGAAGAGGAAAGTTATGGACAGTTTAGAAGAAATTAAATCAGGTCTGATTGCTTTGAGAGATCAGCTTTAATGCCCGATTTTGTATGTATAAAATCCAGCATATCAATACTTTCATCTACGCTGGTAAGATCATCCGGATCATTGGATGCTATGATAACAAGTCTTCCATCACGGAATTGCCCAAGTAATTGGTGAAACCATTTCTTGCCCTTTACATCCAAATAACTGGTGGGTTCATCCAGCATAAGTACCGGAGTCTGGGTAATGATCATTAATCCAACTTTCAGTCGTTGCATCAATCCGGAAGAGAGATCACCTACCATTAGGTCACCGTGGTTTTCCAGTTCTAAAAGACCGAGCAAGTCAGAAATACTTTTAGTTTGTACAATAAACTTCTTAAATGAATGGTGAAACCGGATCATCTCCAAAACTGTCAATTCTTCAATCACATCGATGTAAGGAGCAGCGAAACTCACTTTTGATGCTGCCGTATGGACATCGAGAACATGCCCCTTGACCGAATAGATTACCTTACCTGTTGAGGGGGCGGTATAGCCGGAAATAATTCGTAAAAGAGTTGATTTGCCAATTCCGTTGTGACCCACTACGCCATAGGATCGAGAGGGTGTCAGTGTTAGATTTATATCTCGAAAAATCCAGTGTTTAAATCTCTTGCCGATATTACGCAGCTCAATTTGTACCGGATCATCCATTCTGCTTCTTAAATCCCTTCATAATACCGCGATCTGCAGAATCAATAAAATTCAATATACGATCACGTTCCTTTGAGACATCAATTGTTGCCTCTATTATTTTAATTGCCTGCCGGGTATTATATCCCTTCACGAACAATATTCGGTAGATATCCTGGATGTGGTTGATTTGTTCCTGACTAAAACCTCTTCTTCGTAGCCCCACAGAGTTGACGCCGGCATAGGATAATGGTTCACGCGCCGCCTTAACAAAAGGAGGGATATCTTTCCTCACCAGAGATCCACCACCAACAAAGGCGTGTTCACCTATCTTTACAAACTGATGTACTGCGGTCAACCCACCCAATGTAGCATATTCACCGATCTCAATATGGCCGGCCAGGTTTACATTGTTAGCTAAGATACAATTGCGGTTTATCACACAATCATGAGCGATGTGGACATATGCCATCAGCAGGCAGTTATCTTGTATATGTGTTTTATAATTGGCGACTGTACCACGATTGATTGTACAGTATTCTCTAATTGTCACGTTATTCCCGATCTCTACGATACTGTCTTCTCCCTTAAATTTCAAATCCTGAGGAATGCCCCCAATGACCGAACCAGGAAAAATTCGACAGTTGTCGCCGATACGCACCCCATTAAGAATGGTGACATGAGGACCAATCCAGGTGTTATCGCCAATGACCACGTCTTTGGCGATGGTCACAAAGGGTTCGATATGCACGTTTTCACCGATCTTGGCTCCTGGGTGGATAAGAACGTTTTCTTTTACTATCATAATTTGGTACG
>JAGQWV010001088.1 GCA_020437045.1 Saprospiraceae bacterium
GATGAATCCTATCAAGTGATTATTGACGAAACTAAGGCCACTATAAAGGGCAAAAACTACCAGGGTTTATTATATGGTCTGCTGGATTTGAATGAATTAACGGAGCAGGAATCACCGAAAGAAGTTGACTTTACGCCTGCCCTACCAGTCCGGGCCATTAAGTTTAATCTTCCCTGGAGTGCTTACCGGGAGAGCGCCAGCATGGGCATCCACGAAACGACTTGCCGGGATCCTGAATTCTGGAGAACCTTCCTGGATATGATGTTGGAAAATCGTTTTAATACCTTATTACTTTACAATAAACATCCCTTTCCTTTTCTAATTAAACTGGATGAATATCCGGAGGCATGTCCATTTTCTGAGCGGGAAATGCTTGAATGGAAGGACTTCTGGACTACCTTATTCAAGATGGCTAAGGAGCGGGCTATCGAGGTATTTATTGTCAATTGGAATATTGTGGTTTCTCCTACTTTTGCGGCAGCACATCACATTAAGGAAGAAAATGATACCTCCGCACTTACCATCGATTACACCCGAAAATCGGTAACAGCCCTCATTAACCAATATCCTGATCTTGCCGGTATCGGAGTTACCTTAGCGGATTGGATGAATGGCTTATCACCAGGGGAAAAAGAAGATTGGATATCCCGGACCTTTATCGATGGAATGCAAAAAGCCAACCGCCCGGTGAAATTCCTGCACCGTGCCGTGCTATCCGGCTCCTCCGATGAAATGCGAAAAATACTTGATGAAGCAAAGCTATCCCAACCATCTTATGTAGAAGTCAAGTTTAATTGGTCACACGGTCACTCTACACCAAAACTCCTGATCACTCATGCCAGTGAAGCAGGCGATGTGAATACTGGATTTTGGGATCCCACTCCCACCAATTATAACATTCAGTGGATGATCCGCAATGAAGATTTTTTCATCCTCCCCTGGGGTGACCCGGATTTTATTCGCGACCATTTATATCTCAACATCAAACCTTTTGTTAATGGTTACCACATTGGTTCGGAAGGATATATTCCTGCAAAAAATTATTTTGATAAAAGTCCTGATGCTCCGCAATATGCATTTGAACGTCAATGGATGTTTTATATGTTATGGGGTCGATTGTTATACGACCAAAATACTACGGATCGGTATTTTTCTGATCGAATCAATACATTACTAAAAACTAACCAGGGGCAAAAAATGCTGGACGCATATAAATATAGTAGTCGCATGCCATTGGCATTGGCTTCTTTTTTTAAATCTACCTGGGATTATACCCTTTACTCAGAAGGATTTTTAGCTCCAGTGATACGCACCCAATACGGTTTAGATGACCATGAATCTCCCTTCATATCTCTGGCAGAAATAATGAATCATCAGACCTTGGACACCGCCCTTTTGTCCATCGCGGAAGCAGATCAAATGATCCTAAATCACCAGGGGAAAAAAGATTGGCAGAAGACTCCAAATGAGCTGGCAGACCAATTACTGCAAAATGCCAATGTTGCCCTGCAAATAATTAATGAATTAGAAATTTCCGATCAAAATGCCCTGATGACGCAATCACTGAATGGACTGACCATCTGGTGCTATTTATCTCAATATTTTGGTTTTAAACTAAAAGCAGGTATGATCCTTTCCGGAAATCTGCATAACAGAAATCCTAATCATAAATCTCAGGCATTGGATTATTTAAATAGGGCATTGGAAGCATGGGAGAAACTATCTGAACTTGCTGATACTCAATATTACGAAGTACCTTATTGGGAATCCCGGGTTTTTCATGGAGACTCATCGCTAAATTCATTTTCGTGGTCGAAATATTTGCCCCAGGTAAAAAAAGATATTGATTGGGCTAAAGGTCTGTAGAGGATCTTTCTCTCACCATTACAATTTAATGGCAATTTGTTAAGAAGGTATTTCATAATAGAGAATTAATAGCCCATCAAAGGCATAACGGATCCATTTTCGCCATCCAGCGCTATGATGATTTTTTGGTTTTACTAAATAGCACGTTGGATCATAAGTAGCGAATCCCAGACTTTACCAGGCAAGTGAAATACACTACAAATGAGTTGTTTTACCGACGTAAAATTAAAGAAAGCCAGAATTTAGGTGGTTTTATTTCAGCAATATTTAAAAAATAACACCTAGTGCAGTATTTCCGCAGTAACT
>JAGQWV010001089.1 GCA_020437045.1 Saprospiraceae bacterium
GCCGATCGGATGAATAACCGTGAACGGATCATGGGATATTTAGAAACCCATCCAAATTCTGAATGGGAATACGTGATAGCAAATGGTGATTTAGGACAAAAACCAACTACCGCTTCTTTTTTTTATCCCTGGGCCGGCCATTTAATTTCCCGAAGTGGGTTTGATAAGAATGCCCATTGGTCCTTTTTTTACATCGTTCCCTGGGGGAGTGGTCATCAGCATAATGATAAACTTCATTTGTCGATCGCTGCATTCGGACAAGATTACTTAGTCGATGCTGGTCGATTCGCCTACAGGGGGGAGGTAGCAGACAAGTTTCGGGGGTATGCCTGCGGAAGCCAGGGTCATAATGTGATATTGTTTAATGACAAAGGCCAGGATCCAGGACCCAAATTGGCGGAAACTCCTCTGGGTGAGGATCACTTTCTGTTGACAGCAAATTATGATTATGCCTGGGGTGAAATGTCCGATTTCATGCATGAAAAAGCAGCGCACGAACATGTTCGGTCTATGTTATATGTGCACAACAAATTCTGGGTTGTAGTCGATAAAGTGCATTCTCAACATCCATCAGAAAAACAAATTCTCTGGCATTGGCATCCCAAATGTGAGGTTAAGGTCATCGGCAGGGAAGTAACGGGCTTACGAAACAACGGTATTCTTCGTATCATTCCTGCAGATCAAAACAATTATCAAATAGAAGTAGTGAGGGGGCAGGAAGGTCCGGAAATACAGGGATGGTATAGTCCCGTATACAATGTGTATGAACCCAATGTAGCTACTATTTTCCATAGTCCGGAAAGTAAAGACGCTGTGTTTGTATGGTTGTTGGTACCTTCTGAAGGATCGCAGAAGCAAATAACTGCCAGGATAGTAGGACAAACCGAAGATTTGGTAGAGCTCGAGATTCTTGGCGGAGATCTTGGTAACTACCATCTGAAAGTCCCTTATCAGAATAGTCAAATGGTCACCTTTGAAAGTCACTGAAGAGAAAGGAATTTTCTTCAAGGGGGTGCCACATGTTCATGACCAACAGGACCTTTGTCTGACGACATAAACACTTTTTCATATATTCGATTTCTCTAATTTAAAAGACGTGCATTATGAACAGAAATATTGTAATCAGACTAGCTATCGTTTTTTCGTTCGGACTTTTTATTTCATCACTCCCTGCGCAGCAGACGTTAGTGCCCACTAAGTCGACACAAGATAAGATGACAAAAATGTCAACGGATGAAGTGATCGCTGCCCTTCGAAAGCCTGAAAATAGTACAGGAAATATAGCCGATGCCGTGGAAACGGTTACCGGAGCCCGAGGCTGGATGTCATCAGATATGAAGCCCATTTTTGAAAAGAAGATTGTTGGCCAAGCCTGGACAGCGCTCCTCAGGCCGGTATTAAAAACTGATGGCCGGACTTATCCTAATTATGCCCTGCAGATTTTAGATGAAGCACCTGCCGGCAGTGTATTAGTCTATGTGTTGGAAGATGGCCTGGAGATCGCCGGTATGGGAAATCTGATGGCCACAACCGCACACGTACGTGGATTGGAAGGAACGGTGATCGATGGTGCTATCCGTGATGTCACGGAAATACGTAAGATTGGGCATCCGGTATATGCCAGAAGAATTAGTCCTGCCACCTCGGTCGGACGGTTGGTCAGTGTCTCAAAGCAAGAGCCAGTAATGTGTGCTCAGGTCATGGTTCATCCAGGCGATTATATCGTCGGTGATAACGATGGAGTGGTGGTGGTTCCAGTAGATGCCGCCGATGAAGTGATTAAACTCTTAGCCGATTATGATGATAAGGAGTCTAAGATGGTGCCGATCATCCAGCGGGAAAAATCAATGCTTAAAGCACTGGAAATCTACGGACGCTACTAGTTGGAAAGGAGGAACAGCTACGATCTAGTAGTAGAATCCATATAATTTCTCGCTTAAGTTTCCGTTTTATTGCCAATGAATGCATCTGAATTTATTGAGAATTTTCCTGCGTATTTTCAAACAGAGACTTTTGACAAACCCTGGGAATTGACACACCGGCTTAAAAAATT
>JAGQWV010001090.1 GCA_020437045.1 Saprospiraceae bacterium
TCTTTTTGCGACTACCCACTAAATATGTGCAAGAGCCACATTTATTTTAGCGATAAAGAATTCTAATGATAAATAAAGCCATTAAATTCTAGCTGTAAATCGTAAATCCATACCGTTAAGTTAAGCTGGGAATCTTCTTCGGCAGGCTCTGGATTTGTCGCGCTCACTACTTGGCAAGAATCGATTTATTAACAAAATAAACTATTCGTTCATTCCGCATTATTCCTAAGTAAAAATTCGCTATCGAAGGCATTCCGCATTCGAAAAATTTGTGATCCATCTGTCAATATTCCTTCCCAGAAAAACTATTTTTACACTTATGAAATCGCAAATCATTATTCTACTTGTTTTATTCAATTGCTGGTCAGGTTTAATCGCGCAGCCTTTCATAGCTTTAAAAATGACTGAATCACCTTCCACAGTTTTTCAAGCCGGTGAGGAGGGATATACTTGCTTTAGAATACCAGCTATCGTTCAATGTAAATCCGGTGATCTGCTGGCATTTGCGGAAGGTCGCAAGAATGGTTGTTCGGACACGGGTGATATAGATTTGGTCATGAAGCGTAGTGGTGATGGAGGATTGCATTGGAGTAGCCTGACAGTTATCTGGAATGACAATCAGAATACATGCGGCAACCCTGCTCCGGTGGTTGAATCTAAAACCGGTCACATCCTGCTACTGAGTACCTGGAACCTCGGTTCGGATCGGGAACCAAAAATTATCGATCAACAAAGTGAGGATACCAGACGAGTTTTTATCCTTAAATCTAAAGACGAAGGAAATACCTGGACCGCAGCAAAAGAAATTACCAAAAAAGTCAAGCTACCCTCCTGGACTTGGTACGCTACCGGTCCCGGATCAGGAATTCAGATTCAACATGGAAATAAAGCCGGACGCATCGTAGTCGGTTGCGATCATATTGAAGCTGGCAGTAAAAAATATTTTTCCCACGCTATTTATTCCGATAACCGCGGTAAATCCTGGAAACTTGGAGGAAGCTCTCCCTTAGATCAGGTCAATGAGTGTGAAGTAGCTGAGTTGGATCAGGGTATTTTAATGATGAACATGAGAAACTACAACCGGTCTCAAAAAAACCGCCAGGTGATGATTAGTACGGATGGAGGAGAATCCTGGTCTAATCAACATCACGATGATGTTTTAATTGAACCGATTTGTCAAGCCAGCCTTCAACGACATCATGAACTGCTATTTTTTTCTAATCCAGCGTCACAGGAAAAAAGAGTAAATATGACGCTGCGGGTTTCGCAGGACAATGGACAAAGCTGGACCTCAAAACTATTATTGCATGAAGGTCCGGCTGCCTATTCGGATCTGGTCAGTGTAAATAAGACCAGGATAGGGTGCCTTTATGAGTCAGGTCTAGATTCGGCCTACGAAAAGATTGTATTTCAGGTGGTAGAATGGTAAATGAGACACCATGCTCTCCTAAAAATTTTGATCTAAAAATCGGCTTGCCTTATAGCCGGCTAAGTGTATTTTTGGTCTTCAGTCCACTAAAGAAACACCATTGGCATCGGTAGTCAAAACGTAGCTCATGAAATCAAAATAAGGTCTTAGTGCTTTAAATGCCATATTGACGTCAGCAAGAAAAGACTCATTCATAACTTCATCTGCGGTGAAGCGCTTCTCAAAATAAAATTGCTTATATCTAAGCAGATCAATAGCTGGATGATCCCTGACAAAACCCCGTGGCGCCGTTTCTAGTTGATGTCCTTGCATACTACCAAAAATTTCCGACAAATCCTTCTCCGCGAGCATCGATTTCCATTCGGAATAATTTAGAACAATATCTTTTCTTAACCGACGTAAATCTTCAGCATTTGGAGCAAAGAAACCACCAGCAATTAATGCAAAATCACTGCCAATATGATAGTAATAACCTCCTCTCAAT
>JAGQWV010001091.1 GCA_020437045.1 Saprospiraceae bacterium
GCATTCAATTAATTACTATTTTGGTCATGGTATCATGACTAAATCAATGAAATACCTTTATCTACTTTTCTTTATAATCAGTTTATTCAGCTGCAAGCAAAGTATTAATCATGTTTCGATAAAATCCGAATGGATTACCAACCCCCTCTTTGCCAAAGGAGCAGATCCCTGGATCACCCAAAAAGATGGTATATTTTACTATTGTTATTCGCAGAATAATGGTATTCACATTCGATCCGGAGCTACCCTTTCGGAACTGCAAAATGCCGAAGAAAGAATTGTCTGGAAGGCTCCAGACAGTACTGCATATTCACGGGAGATTTGGGCACCGGAGCTCCATTGGATTGATCAACGGTGGTATATCTATTTTGCGGCCGACGATGGTGCAAATCTGAACCACCGGATGCACATCCTAAGATCCGAAGATACATCCATTGAGTCCGATTTTGCGTATGCTGGAGAATTGACCACTCCGGATGATCGCTGGTCCATCGATGGAACCATCTTTAGCTTAGCCGATACCCTTTATTTCCTCTGGTCGGGTTGGGAAGGAGATATCAACGTACAGCAGAACCTCTATATCGCCGGGATGGAAAGCCCTACCAAAATCAATTCAGAAAGAACCCTTATCTCCTCACCTGAATATGAATGGGAAAAGCGAGGATCCAGCGAAACGCTACCGACTATTAATGAGGGTCCACAAATATTGAGAAGAAATGGTAAATTATTTATTATCTATTCGGCTAGTGGGAGCTGGTCCGATTATTACTGTCTTGGACTCATCAAATTTCTTGGAGGTAATCCCTTGCTAAAATCTTCCTGGCAAAAAAAGAACATTCCGGTATTTGAAGGTAACAACTGCACGATCAGTCCTGGGCACGCTTCCTTCCTCACCATTAATGATCAGGATTATATTTTCTTCCATCATGCACAATACCCGGGTTCCGGATGGAAAAGAGCGGTAAGCATTCAACCATTCACCTGGGATCAGACAGAACCACACTTTGGATCACCCTTACCGGATGGTTCCCTGGTAAAAATAGCGTACTGAAAATTTTTCTTTGCTGAAGCAATATTAGGATCTGCGCAATTGTTTTTTGACCTCCGTTCGGGTTTCACTCCATCGCTTTTTGAGAAAATTCAAAATTCTACCCATATGTGCAGAGGCCTCTTTCCAATTTTCCACCGGATGGTAATCATGTTGTGATGCAAGCACTATTTCTTCTTTCTCCAGATAAGGCCGAAGATCATCTTTAATTTCATTAAAAATATTTTCCATTGCTCCAGGGTTCAAATGATCTAGCACAAAGTCAAAATTCTCCAAATATTTTTTATATAAATAGGGATCCCTGGCAATAATTAGATCTAATGCATCTTCACTGGAAAATAATAATTGATCACTCAAACGGGATTTTCTCACCTCTGCTCCCTCATGTGGATTTTTCACCAAAATATCATCAAAATCCCAGGGTATAATATCAAACCGTACCGGAGTAACAGATGGCATTAAGTAATAAAATAGTTCATCTGTATAATCTCCATTTTGCACCAAATAATTAAAATTCAACCAACTAAAATAATGATCAAGCACCAGGTACGACTGCAAGCTATCGTACAAAATCTCTCCTTCCCATCTTTTACCTGATTTTCGGATATCATGGAAATGATCACGGCAAATTTTCCTTATATCTTCCGAAGTCTGTTTACTATACTTTTCTTTGGCAATAAATTCTGTAGAACTTCGCCGAATAATGGCGCTCGATCCCAGATCTTTCAATACAAAATCTGCCGGCCTTTGCACGATCAGATAAAGACCTTCGGATTGGCCATTTATTTTTAGTTCTGTCAAATGATACCAGAGGGGAAACAGGCCGACCTTAGCCAGACATCTAAAGGCCAATTCATTATGATAGTAATAACGATCCAGTGACATGCTGATCAGATAGAAGTGATCCATTTCCTTCGTCGAATTTGGACCAGCAAACGTAAAACTATCCCGAAGCTCCACCGTATAACTCTTACGCCAAAACTTTAAGGTGGTTTTGCCACGGGTATGCATTTCTTTAGAAGCTACTT
>JAGQWV010001092.1 GCA_020437045.1 Saprospiraceae bacterium
GCAAGAGATTGACCACCCTTCAAAGCAAGGTGGTCAGACTAATTTGGCCACTAGTGGTAGTGGTGATCTCTATAGCTCCTGGCTGGAATATCCAAACGATTCATTGGCGGTTTTAAAATATTCTGTATTGCAAGATCATCAATGGTCTGTTCCTACAACAATCGCTCAGGGTGTAGACTGGTTTGTGAATTGGGCTGATTTTCCCTCGCTGGCACATACCGGAGATTTTATGTTGGCACATTGGCTGCAGTATAGTGGAGATGGAGCATATGAATATGATGTTAATATGTCTTTATCATCAGATGGTATTTATTGGAGCCCACCTTTGATACCGCATCGTGATGGTGTAAAAGCAGAGCATGGCTTTGTTAGTCTGCTATCGGATGCACAAGATCAAATACTCGCTATTTGGTTAGACGGTCGTTATACAGCTGCGGAGGATGGAACCGAAAGTCATGGACACGAGCATGAGGGATCGATGACTCTTCGATCAGCCCGGATAGGCGAGAATGGCAGTTTGAGTGACGAACAGGAATTGGATGACCGCGTTTGTGATTGCTGTCAGACCGGTGCGGTAATGACCCCCAGCGGTCCGGTCGTTGTTTATCGTAATCGTACCGAGGATGAGATCCGGGACATATATCTGGTTAGAAAGGTGCAGGGCAAATGGCAGGAACCCTATCCGGTACACAACGACGGCTGGCAAATCGGTGGCTGCCCGGTAAATGGTCCTGCTATTGCAGCTTCAGATGATATCGTCGCTGTGGTATGGTACACCATGGCTGATGACCAGCCTTCGGTCAAACTGGCTATTTCTGAGGATGATGGTGCTAATTTTTCCGATCCGATTTTGATCAGTGCTAAAGATCCCCTGGGTCGTGTGGATTTGGAATTTGTAAACGAGCGCTTTGTACTGGTTAGTTGGATCGAACAGATGGAACAAGACAAGGCTTCCATCATGTCTCAACTCATCAATATTGATAACCGCGATAGGGTCACTTTTCCACTTAAAGAGATCTCGTCTGAACGTAGATCAGGTTTTCCCAGATTAGCTAAGGCTGGTCAAAAAATATACTTATCCTGGACAGAGATTACCGGAGAAAATAGCAGGATTAAGACGGCAGAAGTTCTCCTGAGCCCTTAGTATTCATAGTTCAATTAGAAGGTCTCCGACACCAACATCTTTACCGGAATCTCATGAAAGGATTAGCGAGGAAAGTGATTGATTAATAATACTTATTATTTCATCTGCCATAGATATTAGATTTTCTTCACCATTCTATGCAGCATCGGTTAAAAGAATTTACCCGTCCTTTGTAAATTTCGGTTGAGTTCATAGTAGTAGCGCCAAATTTATTCTCGACCTGTTGATGTAGGTTGGAATTAATCCGGTATTTTATCAGCGTTTTTTAAACGTTTTGGAGTTATCATCATGTTCATAATTTCTTGACAAAATGCTAAGGAAGAATTTGGGATAGCATCATAAATTGACAAGGATCAGTTAAATGATACGGTCTTTTGATTTTTATTATCGAAATTAAAAGCGACTTGATGAGCCAATATCGGTTTTTGCCATTATCTGTATTGAAATATGGAGCGAATTAGTGTATTTGATATGTTTAAGGTAGGTGTAGGACCCAGTAGTTCTCACACCGTCGGACCATGGAGAGCGGCACTTGATGTCCTGGCACAATACCGCGATAGAGAGGTAAAAAGTATTCAAGTGAAACTTTTTGGCTCTCTCGCTAAGACGGGAATCGGGCATGGGACCGATGTTGCGGTAATGCTTGGGCTAAGTGGATATGACCCAACAACTATTGACACCTCCCAAATTGCATTTCTGATCGGACGCTTACAAGCTGAAAAAAGTCTGCCATTTGGCACACAAGCCATTGCATTTGACCCGACCGAAGACATTCAGTTTCTCAAGAAGTTCCTACCGACGCATCCTAATGCCCTCCGTTTTGTTATTAAACTGAAGGATAAGAATATCGCCCAGGAAACATATTACTCTATCGGTGGTGGTTTTATAAAAAAGGAAGGAGAATTACCGATGCATGAAGATCGGATCTTTCCTTTTCCTATTGACAGCGAGAAAGATCTGATGCAGTGGGTTTCAAGGGAAAATTGTTCAATTGATGCAATTGTACTGCAGAACGAGCTTTCCCTAAACAGTCCGGAAACGATCAGGCATCAGCTCCTTTCGATCTGGAAGACGATGGAAGACTGTATCTACAAGGGGTGTCATACTGAAGGTATCTTACCGGGTGGACTATCGGTGCAGCGTCGTGCGTATCATTTGAATAAAAAGCTATTAAAAGGTTTGAATTATGGGAATAAGTCCGAATGGCTGGATGCCGTGCGCAGTTCCGAAAAGTCCTTTTCCAATATGACCCGATGGATCAGTTGTTTTGCCCTGGCTGTCAATGAAGAGAATGCTGGATTTGGCAGGGTGGTAACCGCACCGACAAATGGTGCGGCGGGAGTCATTCCGGCCGTGTTGATGTATTATTTAAGTTTTTGTCAGCATCAGGGTGATGATGATATCATCCGTTTCTTGTTGACGGCTGGGGAAATTGGTTCGTTGTTTAAAAAGGGATCGACCATATCTGCCGCGATGGGCGGTTGTCAGGCGGAAATTGGTGTGTCATCTTCGATGGCTGCAGCTGGTCTCACAGCCTGCGAGGGAGGAAATCCTCATCAAGTGGTCATGGCGGCAGAGATCGCCATGGAGCATCATTTGGGCTTAACCTGCGACCCCATCAGTGGCCTTGTCCAAATCCCCTGTATCGAACGAAATACCATGGGAGCCATGAAAGCCATCACTGCCAGTCAATTAGCCTTATCCGGAGAATTTACCCACTCGAAAATCAGATTAGACGGCATCATCAAAACTATGTGGGAAACGGCCAAAGATATGCACCGTAAATACAAAGAGACTTCGGAAGGGGGGCTGGCCCGACATATTTCAGAGATGTTACCAGAATGCTAGTGCAGCATTTCCACAATAACT
>JAGQWV010001093.1 GCA_020437045.1 Saprospiraceae bacterium
TCTTTTAAATCAATAGCCGAAGAATAAGCAATATTGTATTCACTTATGAGTTCGCCTGCCACACTGAATATTTTTAATCTGACCTCTTCTCCTCCTGGTATCGCAATGTTAATTTCCCCATTGGTCATTGTCGGATAGATGGCTGGTTTTATTCCCTCCTGTCTCTTCACTACGATAATATTTGAAAGATCCTCCTGCCCATCCCAATCTGTGGTGCGCAGCCGATAATAGTTATTTTGCATGGGCGACTTGTCAAGCCATTCATATGCATGACCAACTGAAGTCTCACCCTGGGATAATACCGCACCTATCGTCTCAAATTGACTTCCATTACTATTAGCTCTTTCTATAATAAAGCGGTTTACATTCTGTTCTGAAGCAGTCGACCAAAATAGTTGATTATAGTATGGATCTGCAACCCCGTTAAAACTGACAAGCTCTACCGGTAGAAGTTGCACTGCACCTGGTGGAGGATATGCATAGTCTACACATTGATTGTCCAGAGCAGTGATGGAATGACAGCAAACCGGATTGAGATTGGCAGTACCGACATTGGCAGATATGTGGCCGAGTCCCAGTGTGTGGGTCAATTCATGAGTCAGTAAGTCGGTCATACTACTACAAAAGCAGTTTCCTACACCATTATTTACTACCACATAGCCATATTTTGCCGTAGCCCAGGCAGTATCGAGGTAGGTATGCGAACCGACACCATAAGCTCCTCCAATCGCCAGTGTCCCACCACAGCTTTTCAAGTCGGATATTTCGCTGCAAGGATCTTCAAATTGAATGATTACATGCCTATAATTTCCATATGTATTATCCATATAGCTCCGGTAATCGGCACCAAGCGCAGAAAAATCTGCACAATTGGCACTAAAGGTCGAAGACCCTGCATCCAGGATATTGATGCCATCGTATGCATTTTGCAATGTTGAAATGGCATCTTGGGCTGCAGAGACAGATGATCCGCAGCCAGTTGCTCCCGAGTTATAGTGCACGCCGACACTCAAATCAGGAAAAATATTCCATCTTACTTTTTTACCACTTGTATTGAGAAAAGTACATCCTGAAGGAGCAGAACGCTTAGACTGTTGATTCGTGAAATCACTGATTGAAAGAGATGTTTTGGCTTCATTTGAGTTCCAAGGCTTTTGGTCATGGACATAACTGGACAACTGTTTCATCAAAGGCTCTTTGGTATACACATATAATGGTTCCGCCGTATTCAGATCAAGCACTTCGATTTCAGCGGATTCTGGAGATGGCACCAGATACGTAAAACCATCTTTGGCAACCTCTTCAAAAATGTAATAAGAAAAACAAAGAGGATGATATAAACCTCCGCCTCGATCTTCCAGGAATAATAAATAACTGGTATTCTGATAGAGATTTATATCACCCCACATTGTCATCCACTTGTCGTCAGTCAATTTCTCCCATTTCTGGACATCAAATTGATCTCCCTTTTCAAGAGATCCCTTTATGCTTTCCTCCACGACCAAGCGAAATCTAAAAAATACCTGGTCATCTTCGGAATGTTCATATACCTTAATCACACGGGCCATTA
>JAGQWV010001094.1 GCA_020437045.1 Saprospiraceae bacterium
GTGTCCATATGTTTGATGCCACCCGTTGGATGCTGGATCTGGGATGGCCAAATAAGATTTACTCGACCGGCGGTATCTATGTACAGAAAGAATCAATGGCTAATACGACGGATACTCAGCACGCTATTTTTGAATATGATGAGTTGAATTGCATTTGGGATCATCGTACCTGGGGCAATGCACCGGATCCTGCCTACCCCTGGTCCTTCATCATTTATGGCGATCAGGGCACGTTAAAAGCCAGTGTACAGAAATTTGAATTCTTTCCTGAGGGTGCCAAAGAGCCATCTATGTCTATGAATTGGGTGGATGAAAGTGACAAATATCCGGAAGATCTTACGGAAGACGGTATTGAGCTTTTTGCTGCCTCAGCCATGCGCAATCATATGCTTGACTTCATTGACGGAATCGATCACCAGACCAGACCTGTGGCAGATATTGAGCAGGGGCATATTTCCACCGCCAGCTGTATCCTGGCAAATATATCCTGTGAAATACAACGTCCGGTCATCTATGACCATCCGTCAAGAATGATCAAAAACGACTCAGAAGCCAATGAACTGCTGGCACGACCTTACCGGTCTCCTTGGGAACATCCTGATCCAGATACTGTATAACTCTGATAACCAAAGAGGAAAAGCATATTGTGAAGATCCGGGAACGATTACCGACAAGTATTTATGCGTTGATACTCGTAGTTCTGACCTCGTTGTTTTGCATTGGACTGCTCTATTCCAAGTTTTTGCTGTCTGTGGTCCTTTTTCTATTGGGACCACTTTCTCTCCTGAGCATCGATGAAAAGACGAATCACTGGCATTTTCGATCTGACTTCTTTAATAAGGTCAATGGGTTCCTCAATAGACCCGAATGGTGGTTAATAATGGCTCCGTTCTTCATCGTTTTATTTGGAGGATTTTATTCCGATGAAAGTTTATACTGGTTAGAACGATTACGCATCAAATTCCCCTTTCTGCTGGTTCCATTGGCATTTTACCTGATACCGAAAGTGAGCAAATCATTATACAATCACCTGCATTTCATCTTCCTCCTGGTTGTGGCTTTGAGCACTATTCCCATAGTTTGGTACATGATAGGACACTATGGAGAAGTAATTGAAGCCTTGCGACACGGCAGACCAGTTGCTACCCCCATTAGCCACATTCGCTATAGTCTTTTCGTGGCATTTGCTGCGTGCATTTCCTTTATCCTTACGCAAAGGGATTCTTTCACGCTCCTTAAAAAGTCTTACTTGTTATCTTTGGGCATCTACCTGACCTTATTTCTACATTTTTTAGCGGTTCGGAGCGGAATCGTAGCCTTTTATTCGGTAGCCATTTTCTTTGCCTTCCGGTATATCCTGCATGCTCAGCGATTTGTTCCTGCCTTTATCCTTGGATTTACCTTACTCCTGATGCCTTTTCTGGCCTACGAAACGATACCCAGTTTTAAGCAACGGATTGCTTATATGGTAGAAGATGCTACCAAATACCAGAAAAGAGAATGGAATAATTATTCAGATGCCGAACGAATGTTATCTATTAGAGCGGGATTAGCGATAACTGCTGAGAATCCTTTATTTGGAACCGGCACCGGGGACCTGCCACAGGAAATGCGTCAATATTTCTATAAAAACTACTACAAAGACACCTTCATCATGCCGCATAATCAGTTTGTGTCCATACTTGCGGGTAGCGGAATATGTGGGCTCGTTCTTTTCCTTTTGGCACTGGGGTGGCCGGTCTATCGATGGTATCGCTCAGATGAACACAATGATCTTTTCATTGCCCTCAATATCATTGTGTCAGTTTCTTTAATGGTTGAAAACACATTTGAAACATCTGTTGGTGTGGCTTTTTACCTTTTCTTTACCCTGTTGGGATTAAACCATATGAAGGAAAATGAAATGGCACCATCCTGAAATTCCACATGGTTGAGCTTGATCCCGAGAAAGATGCACGAGCATTAACCAGGGATCTTTTGGAATAGGTCGATATTCAACGATTCGATTTTGTCTCTAACCGATTAGGGTCATTCGATCTGCCTGACGTTTGAAGATCAATCCAAGTAAAAGACCAAAGGCCAGTCCTCCAAGATGAGCAAACCAGGCTGTACCCGTACTCTCCACCATTTGCAGGCTCTGTAGTGTACTAAACACCTGAATAACAATCCAAAGGCCCAGAAAAACCAATGCAGACATTGTGACAGTGCGCAAAACAATAATCAGAAAGACAACGACCTTAACCCGCGAATGTGGGAACATAATCAAATAAGCACCCAACACGGCAGAAATGGCACCACTGGCTCCCAAACTGGGAAGATTACTGTCGATATTAAAATATACATGGGCCAAACTGGCTACAATTCCACCCATTAGGTAGAAAAACAGAAAAGTAAGATTGCCCACATTTGCTTCAATATTGTCTGCAAATACCCATAGAAACAACATGTTTCCTACTAAATGCATGATACTCCCATGTAAAAACATAGAGGTAATCAGGGTATAATAATGATGACCATCTGCAATATAGACCGGAACGGTGCTAAACCGGTCAAAAAAAGAAATTAGCTCATCCGGACTTAAAGTCACCTGATAAAGAAAGACGACAATATTGATCACCAGAAAAGTATAGCTAAAAAAGGGATAGGCTCCTCCTTTTATCTGATCATCACCAATGGGAAAGAACATATTGGTTCATATATACGGCAATAAATGTAAGTTTTATCAACCAAATGAACTTAGAAACCCTCTCTCAACAAATCATGAATGTGAATTACTCCTAAATAATTTGCTGAAGAACCTTCTACAACTAACAATTGGGTAATGTTGTGTTTGCGCATCATATCGAGAGCTACTCCGGCTTTTTCGTTTTGATCAATGATTTTCGGTTTGCCGGTCATTACCTGGTGAGCATAGCAAAGGCGATAATCCCCTCCTCTCTGTAACATTCTTCGAAGATCCCCATCGGTGATGATTCCACAAACTCTTTGCGCATCATCGAGGACAGCCGTAGCACCTAAGCGCTTCGAACTTATTTCGACAATTACCTTTTCAATGGCGTCTTTATCGTAGACGGTAGGTGGATACTCCAAATGCGCCAGGTCACCCACGGTCATCGTCAATCTTTTGCCCAACATCCCTCCTGGATGTAGTACAGCAAAATCCTGCTGCTGAAAATTACGCAGCCTCATTAGGCAAATTGCTAATGCATCACCTATGGCCATTTGTAAAATGGTACTGACCGTAGGAGCCAAATTTAGAGGATCAGCTTCCTTCTCTACTGGTACATAAATCGCTGTATCTGCATGTTTAGCTAAGAAACTATCCTGTTTAGAAACTATAGCAATGATGGTATTATTCTTTGCCTTGATCTGAGGAATCAACGCTACAATCTCTG
>JAGQWV010001095.1 GCA_020437045.1 Saprospiraceae bacterium
GGATTGCCAATATTCGCTGGCGAACGCTGCGTTTGGAGGATAAGATCGAAGAGGTCTAAACAAACATCATTGGGAATGATGAGCAATATTTCCGTCAATAAAGTAATATATTTTATAATTTGCCTCGATTTTAAAATTTAATTTGATGAAGCGCTTAGTGTCAACCCTTTTGGCCCTTGTCTTGCTAAATATGCTCTATGGTCAAACTGATTCTGTAATGGCTGGTGAAGATTTTTTTCAGGCCATTGGGAAAATGTATGTAGTGGTAGCGATCATCCTGGTCATATTTGCCGGTGTGAGCCTATATCTGTGGCGTTTGGACCGGAAATTATCACAACTAGAGAAAAAAAGTCAAAATGAGTAAGATTATCGAACCTACTTTTTATGAAAGTGTGCAGCTCAATTTTGATCGGGCTGCTCAATTTACCAATATACCCGCTGGATTACTTAAGCAGATAAAAGTTTGCAACTCCGTTTATTACATGCAGTTTCCGGTGAAAATCGGTAAGGATTATCAAGTAATTGAAGCATTTAGAGTGCAACATAGTCATCATCGATTACCTACTAAAGGAGGTATTCGTTTTTCACAAAAGGTCAACCAGGAAGAAGTAATGGCCCTGGCCTCCCTGATGACTTATAAATGTGCCCTGGTCGATGTGCCTTTCGGTGGGGCCAAAGGAGGCGTGAAGATCTCTCCCCGGGAATATACGGTAGAGCAGTTGCAGAAGATTACCCGTAGATATACCACCGAACTGGTCCGGAAAAATTTTATTGGTCCTGGTATAGATGTTCCCGCTCCGGATTATGGCACCGGCTCTCGGGAAATGGCCTGGATCCTGGACACCTATCAGACTTTCAAAGGAGGAGAGATTGACGCTGCAGGATGTGTGACCGGAAAACCGGTAGCCCAGAACGGAATTCGAGGAAGGGATGAAGCTACCGGACGAGGGGTATTTTACGGCATTCGCGAATTGTTAAATGACAAAGCCGTTTTAAAAAAATACAATCTCAAACCAGGTACTGAGGGAAAAACCATGGCTATTCAAGGTTTGGGAAATGTAGGATACCATACCGGTAAGATTTCGCAAACGGAGGGCGGTTTTAAAATTATTAGTGTAGCTGAGTATGAAGGTGCTATCTATAGTGATAAAGGCATCGATATCGAGGAATTGGTGCGCCATCGGAAGAAGACAGGGTCCATCTTAAATTTTCCGGGAGCAGAAAATATGGATCAGCGAAAAAAGACGTTGGAAGTTGCATGTGACGTGCTGGTACCTGCAGCCCTGGAAAATCAAATACGTTTGGACAATGCAAAGAAAGTTAAAGCAAAGATCGTCGCCGAAGCTGCCAATGGTCCGGTCACCGCTGCAGCTAGTGATGTATTGCTCAAGAAGGGGATTGTGATCATCCCCGACATGTATCTAAATGCAGGTGGAGTGACGGTCTCTTACTTCGAGTGGCTTAAGAATCTTTCCCATATGCGTTTCGGTCGAATGGAAAAAAGATTTGATCAAAATACCTACCTGAATCTTGTAAACCTGATTGAAAGACAATCTGGTCGGAGCATCAATGATAAAGAAAAAGCCATCATCGCCCGCGGTGCCGATGAAATTGATCTGGTGCGTTCTGGCCTTGAGGAAACCATGGTAACCGCATATCAACAAATTAGAGAAGTCATGATGCGAAAACCAAAAGTTAATGACTTGCGCACTGCTGCTTTTATCAATGCTTTGGGCAAAGTGGCCAGTGATTATATGAATATGGGCATCTTTCCCTAATATCGTTATCGAGTTTTTGGAAATCACAAATTGCAAATAATATGCACCAGATTTTGTGTCAAGTGACGTGATCTATAGGGATATTTGCGGTGTTGGATTTGAGATCATTTTAATATAAAGATCATTAGACAATGTTAGAAAACAAATTAGATAAAACAGATCTTAGAATTTTGCAGATTCTTCAAGATAACTGTAAAATTACAAACCTGGATTTGTCAAAAAAAATAGGGCTTTCACCTGCGCCTACATTGGAACGGGTTAAGAAATTAGAAAACTCAGGTTATATCAATAGCTATCACGCTGAAGTAAATGCAGCATCTATTGGCCTGAATGTCAAGACCTTTGTCCAGGTTTCCCTGGCTTGGCATAAGGAAAATGCCCTTGACAACTTTATTTCTAAGATCAAGAAAATCGACGAGGTAACGGAGTGCTATATTATCACGGGAGAAGCTGATATCTTATTACAGATCGTATGTAAGGATATTCCGACCTACGAAAACATTCTTTTCAAAACGTTGTCTCAAATAGAGGAAATTGAAAGGATGAAGACTTTGATGACACTTTCTACAGTTAAAGATTCGAAAGTGCTCCCTTATGAATATGATTAAATCGCTTGGGAATCACAAAATCACCTGAATTCGCACATATAAAAGCAAAAAAATCGTCCGGAAGTCTGCTGTGGAGTCTCGAATCGAAGTCGGGACTTACTTCATATCTTTTTGGAACGATGCATGTGCGCAGTTCGGTTGCGCATCAGTTTCTCGATAAAATTTCCCCATATCTGCAACGATGTGAGGTGCTAGCCGCGGAAATGAATCTTGATGAATTTGATCACGTAGCGATGGTGCAGGGATCCGGGCTACCTCCCGGAACGAGCCTCGAATCATTGATGGGATCGAAAAAGTATGTCAAAGCAAGGAAAAGTATTCTCAATTCCTTTCATGTTGATTTAGATCATTTCAAGACCCGTCATCCCTTTTTTGCTAATGCTGCCATTTCGGAATCCTTGATGGTCAATGATCAGTTGGAATCGCTCGACCAGGAGATTTGGAATCGCAGTAAAGATTTGAATATGACTCGTGTAGGGCTCGAATCTTTTATGGAACAGTTGACGATTATGCAGAAGATTTCTCCCCAAGATTCCATAGGACAGATTAAGTATATCGGTAGAAATCCCGGTAACTTTCGCCGAAATCTCCAGAAATTGATTAATTTTTACGTCGATCAGGATGTCAACAAATTGTATAAATCCAGTCGTAAACAATTGGAGGGAATGCGGAAAACATTGCTTTTTGACAGAAATCGAATAATGGCCAGGCGATTAAGCCGGCTCATTGCCGATCAATCGGTTTTTGCTGCTATCGGTGCAGCACATCTTGCCGGAGCCAAAGGTATGCTCCGATTGATTAAACATCATGGTTTTTTAGTAAAGCCCGTGATCCTCTAGTCCGTGGCTACAGAAATATATAAGGATCAGAAATCTGCCATTGTCATTGGATGTGAAGGTTTTGTCGGAGAACATCTTTTACAGCAATTGAGCCGGCATCATGCCTATAAAAATGTGTTTGCCGTCGTCATGGACAGAAAAAAAATAGATCTGCCCAAAGTCCGGACTTTTATGTCTTCAATTGAGCATGTGCGTTTTGAAGGCATAAAAGCCAACGATCTGTTCATTTGCTATGATGCTTCTTTTTTTAACCGTGGAGGTAAATATGCCATTCCGGAAAAGCAGTACCGGTTTATTCCGAAAATGATTTTGCGTGCCCATGAAAACAAAATTGGTCAAGTCATGTTACTTTCCAATAAGAGGACATCAAGTGATGCTTTATTACATGTAAATCGTACCCGCGGTTTGATCGAAGAATTTGTCATTAAAACTGGTTTCTGGAGTACGCATATTTTTAAACCTAGTTTATTGTTGGGAGAAACAATTAACCAAAAATGGGGTCAGGATTTAGCAGGTAAAATTAGTGACACCATCGATTCTTATACGGATAATTGGCTTAAGAAAAATAAACCCATAGAAGCCGAAGTTGTGGCTAAAGCCATGATATATGCTGC
>JAGQWV010001096.1 GCA_020437045.1 Saprospiraceae bacterium
AGCAGTAAGAAGAAGAAATAATGATATAATGTTGGGGGCTTTTTGCTTTCAGATCAATTAGCAATCAATTGGCAAAATTCTGGGTACTTAGACCATTGAGATCCCATACAATTTTTCCGGCCCGGATCGTGAGCTCAGCTTGCAGCTTCTGGGAACCCTGCGCTGTTTCCTTACCGGAATCGGTAAATCCAAATTTGCCATCCAAAACCTTGAGTACGGCGATGTCTGCTTCGGATCCTATGCCGAGATTTCCCAGATCCGGACGCTTGATCATTGCCGCTGGTTTGTTGGTGGCCGCAGCTATGACATCGTACAGCGGCATACCAAGATTCAAGAATTTTGACATGATATTTAGCATGTCTTTCATCCCGGAGTTCATGCTAAACCGGTGCAGATCCGAACCAAATGAGTCAGGCCAGAAGCCTTGTTTTGTAGCGGGTACCGCTTCACTGTAATGAAAGCTGCCACCTCCATGACCGACATCAAACAATACTCCTTTTTTACGGGCAGCTACCACAGCGTCCTTGAGATGATCCTGATCGTCCAAGATAGATGCCCGATCGTTTACGCGACCATAAGCATGCGTCAGAATATCTCCGGGACGCAACCGCTCTAATAAGACTTCGAGCGGAATCTCCGGCAGGTGACATTCAACCAAAACCGGAACATCCTGCGCACTACCGGCATCGAGTGCCCGCTGTACTGGTGTAAATTCGTCACCGGTGTAATGACCAATTTTTACCCCCACAATGATGTCCGGATACTTTTTAATCATCAAATCAGTCAGGTAGGGATCCATATCCTGAATGTTTTGCTCGGAGGGTGGTCCAACCATGCCCACACCCGCAATATTTAAAAAAGCTAACACCCGGGTTGTTGATTGGTCAATCACTTGTGATTTGAAAGTCTCAAAGTTGCGCCACCCTGAGGTGCCGGCATCAACCATGGTCGTAATACCCGATTTAAAGGAGAAATCATCGGGTGATACACTGCTAAATCCATTGGCAAACGTACGAGGGGCCGAACCAACAAAAACATGAGTATGCGGATCAATCAATCCAGGTACCACATAAAGTCCGGACACGTCAATTACTTTTTTGGCTTGCGAGATAGCAATGTTATCACCAGTGGCCGCAATCTTGCCCTCCGTAATTGCGACATCCATCAGCTGGTCGATTTCGTTTTTGGGATCAATTAAATGTCCTCCTTTCAGGAGGAGATCATATGGTTGTCCATGCACGTAGAAGGTGGTAATGAGGTATATAGAAAGAAGGAAATACCGGCAGTGTTTAAATGAGCACATACAATATAACTGATGATTAAAGAAAGAAAAGAGTGACTGACCGGAAAATAAGAAAATAATGTAATGTAGCTCCGATAATGATCACTGATTCTCCGGGATCATCAAATTGAAATTTGATTTTTTAGTGCTTCCTTACTTCCTTACTATTCATAAGTCGCCTCATATTGGAAGGATTTAGTCCCCCGGCGCCCGTCGGCAGTCTGAAAGACCACTTCAATCAGAAATGGACCTGTATCGTCTGACTGCACAAAGGTGGTCGAAGCCATTCCATCTGGGCCCACAGGGATATCGGGGTTCCAAAAGAGTTGGGGTCGGAAAAAAGGTTCGTGTTTTTGATCAGTGAGGACCTGAGCATTAAAACCAGGGAAATGCGCTTTTGGTTGCAATCCATAAATGGTATGGATGTTTCCGGCATCCGCTTCCGGTAGTTTTAAATTGGCGATCGAAGTAGTAATTCGGACAACACCACTGACGCCTATGGCCTGAAATGAAGATCTCAATTTTGGGGCATCTAAAAAGAGCTCTACGGTTTCTACCGCACTGATCGGCAAACGGGCAACGAAATCCGCATCTCTGGTCATTTTCCCGTCAATGATAAATAGGGGCGGACCATTTAAAATG
>JAGQWV010001097.1 GCA_020437045.1 Saprospiraceae bacterium
GGATGACACTGATTCTTAAACTCGGGATTGATAAAAAGGATTCGAAGAACAAAGCTCCGGGTGTCTGAATTAAAGATACTCTTCACTAAACTCAAACCCCATCCGCGAAATCCTTTAATCCCCATTAATCCGCGATTCTGACAATGGAATAACCTGCTCCCATACAACGACATCCTACTGACCTTACAACAATTTGTCACCATTCCTCCTTTATAACTGAAATAAGTTCTGTTTCTTAAGGTTCCTGCTTCAGTCGACTTAAGAGATGGTAACGAAAAAGGGCAATAACGTGAAATTAAATATTCAGGACACTTTCAACAAAGAACTACCGGCAGATCCGGATCACAGCAACACCCGGCGACAAATACATGAGGCTTGCTTCTCCTATGTGACACCACGCATTCCGTCTCAACCGGAATTAATACATGTGTCTGATGAAATGCTCAGCGCCATCGGTCTTTTGCCGGGAGACCAATCGCATCCCGACTTTTTGGCGGTATTTTCCGGGGCAAAAGTCATGGAACATACCCAACCTTACGCCATGTGTTATGGTGGCCATCAGTTTGGACAATGGGCCGGGCAATTGGGTGATGGTCGGGCGATCAATCTGACAGAAGTTGTGCATCGACAGCAACGCTGGGCATTGCAGTTGAAGGGAGCGGGAGAAACGCCCTATTCCCGTTCGGCGGATGGTCTGGCCGTTTTGCGATCATCAATCCGGGAACACCTGTGTAGTGAAGCCATGTATCACCTTGGCGTTCCCACCACAAGGTCACTGTCACTGGTATTGACCGGTGATCAGGTGCTTAGAGACGTGCTTTACAATGGCAATGCCGCTTATGAGAAGGGAGCTGTTGTCTGCAGAGTAGCACCATCTTTTATCCGCTTTGGCAATTTTCAGATTTTTGCGGCCAGAAGAGATATGGATAATCTAAAAAAACTAACGGACTATACCATCCGGCATTTCTTCCCTCATCTTCCATCAGGAAGCACCGAGAGTTATATCCAATTTTTTCAGGAAGTAACCGATCTTACCCTGGCGATGGTAATTCATTGGCAAAGGGTTGGTTTTGTGCATGGAGTGATGAACACAGATAATATGTCCATTCTCGGTTTAACCATCGATTATGGACCCTATGGATGGTTGGAAGGATATGATCCGGACTGGACGCCCAATACCACCGATGCCCAGGGAAAACGATATCGCTTTGGTAATCAACCTTCCATCGCCATCTGGAATCTGCTGCAACTGGCGAATACGTTGGTACCTTTAGTAGAAGATACCAAACCATTGGAGGAGATCCTGTATACCTTCCAAAAACAATATCCCGTACAGTATCTGGACATGATGCGACAAAAGCTGGGATTACATAATGAAGAAACAAATGATCAACAACTGATCACTGATCTGGAGCATACATTGAATCTGACAGAGACAGATATGACTATTTTCTTCAGAAAACTGGCAAGCTTTAAGAAATCGATTTCCAGCGAAGGAGAAAACCAAGATTTATCCCTGATCCGGGAAGCATTTTATCAAGATACGATTGATGATGCTATTCAAAAATCCTGGTTAGATTGGTTTGATCGATACCGACTAAGATTGGCGAAAGAGGATAAAACGGACCCGGAAAGACAGACCCTTATGAACCAGGTCAATCCAAAGTATGTACTGAGAAACTATATGGCCCAGTTGGCCATTGACAAAGCCGACCAGGGTGACTATGTTTTAATCGAAGAGTTATATCAACTTTTGAAAAAGCCCTATGATGAGCAGCCTGGTCACGAAAAATGGTTTGCGAAAAGACCAGAATGGGCTCGTCATAAAGTTGGTTGCTCCATGCTTTCCTGTAGTTCGTAGGTTATAATCATGAACCGTTACGGCACGAAAATTGCTCTCCTTCCAACAACATGAGTCTTGAAACAAATAGTAGAAAGTACTAAACTATTTCCATTTCTTACGGTGTTAATGGAAGTGAAGATGCTCACAAAGGTAAAATTCATTTTATGTCGAGAAGATCCTTTGAATTTATTTTTTCTTGATAAGTACAATTTATATTACATCATGATTACTTTATCTAAAAAGTTTTTTCTCTTGAATACAATTGTGCGATCGAAAATTCTTTTGATCATAACTACTTTGATGATAAATCTATTCTTTATCAATATCATAGAAGCCCAGGAACCGGTGGGCCGTTGGTTATTTAATGGTAACGGCCATCACATTTCAAATCCAGATTTAAATCTGATTCCCGTAGGTCCTATCTCCTACGTCGAAGGAATAGATCAAATTTCTGTTGGAGCTGTTCACACTAATCCCGGGTATTTCGAAATTCCTAGTGGATTACTGGACATTACTGGATCTATGACTGTCAGTGTATGGTGGAAAGGTAGGTCACATAGCACAAGTGCTGCGTCAGTTATTGGACGCACTTCATCGCCTGACTATGGGTGGGGGCTTGGTCCCGACAACAATGGTAGAATAGTTTTCGCCATCACTGTTAATCAATACACCAA
>JAGQWV010001098.1 GCA_020437045.1 Saprospiraceae bacterium
TATTCATATATCAAAGATAGTATGATGCAGCGCCCGGGATTTATCCGCTATTGGGATGAGAAGGCAAAATCCCCGTACCTATTTAATGAGGAAACAAACCAATTGGTGGTGTATGATGACGAAGAATCTATTAAAATAAAATGCGAATACATCAAGAGCCACGACCTCAGAGGGATCATGTTCTGGCAATATATGAGTGACCCGAAAGAGTATCTTCTGGATGTGATAAATGCAAACTTATAAGAGCGATAAGTAGGTATAGCAATTAAACAAAGTGGTAATTTATTTTAAAATTTAAATCCATGTATCATACAATCTTAGCTACTATGCTTTTCATAGTTGTTTTTTTACTTGTACCTCCCCTTAATGCCGGAGCACAAAATCAAGAGCTGGACCGAGAAAAAATTATGCGAACAATTGCTTCCTATTCCGAAGCAAGGGAGGCCAGCAATCCAGACAGTATTCGGGCTCTATTTACATCTGATGCTGATCAACTCGTGTCGTCCGGTGAATGGCGCTATGGCTTAGATGCATTAGTTAATCGCATGCTTCAAAGCTCAACAAACAATCCCGGAAAAAGAACACTGACTATTGAAAAAATAAGATTTTTCACTTCCGGGGTAGCCATTGCCGATGCCAAATACCAAATCATCCGTGACAACGAGATTGTACGTAACATGTGGAGTAGTTTTGTAATGATTAATGATAATAACTATTGGAAAATTTCAGCAATCCGAAACATGCTTCCTGCCAAGTGAAGGCATCATTCAGTTAAAAAGCCTGCAAATACCTTCATCGTAAATTGGTCGTTATGAATACACCAATCACATTCAAATGAAACACTTCGGTACTTACTTACAAATATCCCTAAAAAGCAGCTGGCGTAATTTAAAAAGGAATTTGGGTTTTAATCTCCTTAACTTATCGGGACTGGCCCTAACATCTGCTACCCTTCTGTTGCTATTTTGTTATTTGTACCACGAACAGAGTTACGAGCAATTTCATGCAAACCGGGACCGTATTTACCGACCAATCTACCAGACCTCTACAGGTGATTTTTCCGTGCAATGGGCCCGGATTCCCGTAGATTACATTAATGCCTTGCCGGATGAAATACCAGGTATCGATCATTTGATTCGCTTTCAAAACCAGGAACAGAAATATATCCGGGTGGATGATAAGAGATTTAAGCCAAAACACGCTTATATCACTGATGCTGAGGTCTTTGATGTATTCACCTTTCCTTTCTTGGCAGGCGATTCTGGCACAGCTCTTAAGAAACCACATTCGGTTGTTCTTACAAAAGCCCAGGCGCTGACGATGTTTTCCCAGACCGATGTTATTGGCCAGGAAATTTTCGTGTCGGGTGACTGGTCACCGGAAGAACAACCCTTTACGATCACCGGCATTATTGAAGATATCCCAACGAATACGCATTTGCCCGCAGACATGTTTTTCTCTTTTGCTAATGAAAAAGAAAGGTCCGGTTGGGCATATGTGTATATAGAATTAAAGCCGGAAACATCTATCCAGCACATCGAAGAAAAAATGGCAGACTTTATTCGTGCTCATCGCGACAACCCTGCCGGATCCACGGTAAACATTTCCTTTCAACCATTGGAAGATATTCATCTTGAATCGCACCTGGCCAGGGAAATCAAACCAAATGGTCAAAGAATTTATTTAAAAATTTTCTTTTGGTTTGGCCTATTCATTTGGATTATTTCAATCGTAAATTTTTCAAATATTAATTTGGCATTCACCTTCAATAGAGGAAAAGAAATAGGGGTTAGAAAAATATTGGGAGCCCACCGGAGGCATATTGCCTGGCAAATGTTTGGAGAAGCTTTATTTTACTGTGGAGCCGGAACATTATTGGGGATCATTCTGGCTCAATTAACCTTTCCACTTTTACAGCAGATAAGCGACATTGATCACGCACCTCCCTTATCCTACGTAGTTACCTTTCTGCTAGGTTTCATTTTGATTAGCTCCACTTTGTCTGCCATCCTACCCATTCTATTGGTTTCTTCGATTAATATTATTCAGGCATTGAAAAATAAGCCGGGTAATGGTATACAAAAAAACAATATAAAGATCAATATTCGTAAGAGCCTGATAGCCGTTCAGTTTTTTGCTGCCTTATTACTAATCATTGGAACCTTAATAACTTATTCACAACTAAGGTTTATCCGTCAAAAAAATCTTGGACTCTCCAGTCAACAGGTCCTGGCCATACCCAGCGTTCCGGAAAACGTAACCAGAGGCTATTTCTCTTTCAAAGATCAACTCGAGGCTCTACCCAACGTTGAATCCGTAGCCGCCTGCATGCAGGTTCCATCGGATGAAATCCGGGATACGGGTCCTGTAATGATCAAAGGGAAAGGTATGGATCCCAACTTAGCACCTCAGATCGACATTCAGGTAGTAGATCCTGAATTCACCAATCTGATGCAGCTTCAAATTCTGGCTGGACACTCATTCGATCAGAACTCAGATAGTAGAGTGCTTCCCCAATTTACGACGTCATTCACTCCCGAAGAATATTTACGAAATGCGCCAAGAGAATATGTAATTAATGAATCTGCACTACACCAATTGGGTTGGCAAAATCCAAATGACGCCATCGGTCAGGAAATTAATTTTTCAATTGGTGGCTTTGAATTAAATTACGGCCCGATCATTGGGGTGATCAACGATTATCATCAGGAATCTTTGCGTAATAAAGTGGATCCGCTGATTATGGTTGTCGAACCTCTTTGGTATCAGACCTTTCTTATAAAACTAAAACCCGACCACTTACAGGAGTCCATGGCTTCTCTGGATAAAATATGGAATCAGATGTTTCCATACCACCTGGAAGTGCATTTCTTAGACGATTTATTTGATAAATTATACTATCAGGATAAAACACAAATAAAATTACTGGCCATCTTGTCGGCACTAGCCATTGTTAATTCCCTAATTGGTTTAATTGGCCTATTAGCGTATAGCCTTCATCGGCGTACCAAGGAATTTGCCATACGCCGGGTAGCTGGTGCCAGCCTGAGAGATCTTACCGGCTTAGTCGGCAAGGAATATTTATTTATTCTCCTCTTAGCCACCATAATAGCCATACCAGCTACTCTTTTCTGGGGAATGAAATGGCTGGAAAATTTTGCCTATCACGCGGATCTGACACCTGCACTCTTTTTGTTGCCAGCTATTATCCTCGCTATCCCCCTGATCACAATTATCGTTTGGCTTACTCACCGGGCCACCAATAAAAATCCCATTCATTTTCTCAGAGATGAGTAATTTTTAAAAGAATATTCCAATTTAACACACAATGGGATAATTGATTTACCTTTCAACTTTAATCACTCAAATTGTAATTCCGTGAAAAACCTGATCCTTCTGCCGGCTACGGCCCTTATTTTTATTTTCTCCATGTGCAAGTCCGCCAGTGATCCTGCAGAACCTCCGTTGAGTCAGACGGCTGA
>JAGQWV010001099.1 GCA_020437045.1 Saprospiraceae bacterium
ATCCGTTGGCGTCAACAATTTTTTCGCCGGCGGCGTTGGTGGCAATTGGGTTTGCATAAATATCTCCCATGGGTTGGCCGACTACTGATCGAATCTGATCAGCATTACCATCGAAATCTGCATGTAGCAGTTCTGTAGCATTATTGGCCAGTTTTTCCACTACGTTTACATTGCGGGCATAGTTAAGGGTAGCGCTCCAGTTGAATTCCGGTTTGCGTACGATATCGGCATTTAAGCTAATTTCCAAACCTTTGTTTCGCAGGGTACCGATATTGGTTAATACGGTACGCGCGCCTGAAGATCGTGGAATGTCCACCGGTAGTATCTGATCGATAATCTGGCCGTTGTAGTAGCTGATATCAGCATTAAATCGAGTCAGAAAGTCAACATTAAGACCGATCTCAAATTCACTCTTTCGTTCCGGACGAATCAGGTCGTTTCCAAATGATCCTCCGATGTTGCTGTAGAGCACGGCCTGGCCTCCATTAGCCTGCACGTTGAGCGTATTCTGGTTGTAGGCGATGTTAGCCCGGTAGATTTCCGGATAATTTCCAACCACACCAAAAGACGCCCGGACCTTAGCATAGCTGATGGAACGGGGTAGGTCAAAGGCATCGGATAAAATGAAACCGGCATTAACCGAAGGATAAACAAAAGAATTGTTATCCGGTGACATGGTAGAAGTACGGTCTCTGCGGAGGGTACCTTCCAGATATAACCAGGTTTTGTAAGACACGTTGGCGATCCCTATGATGGCGTCTTTGACCAGCGTTGTTCTACTGATTCCGCCACCCGGAGTGTTGATGGATGCGGAAATGTCGAAGAAGTTTTCCGGACTCAAACCACCTGCAGTCCCCCTGGAAACAAATCGGTATTCATCCTGTTGCGCGGTATAGCCGGCACGTAACGTCATATCCAGATCTTCGGTAAGCTTTCGCTGATACGAAAGCATCACGTCTCCATAGAGTTGATTAGTTGCATCATTACTGATCGAATATCCTCCTCCGGGGTTGGAGTAAAGAGTACTTGGTCGTTGAGTAGCACTTGTGTTTTCAGTATTCAGTGATGTATAGTCCACAGCTACTCTGCCCCGCAGATTCAGGCCATCGATGATCTCCCAGTTTTGCGCTAAATTGGCAATAATCCGGTTGCTTTTTTCATCAGAGTGATCCTGATTTACTCTCCAAACATAGTCAGCCAGATCCGATTTGAATCCATTGTAAATGATGTTTTCGTCTGGGGTTAAACTGGCATTGGTGCCGGTTACGAAGCGATAACCCAAACTTGTCTTGTAACGGTCAAAATACCAATCAGCCGATTCGAACCGGTCCATCATTCCGCTAAAGTTGTTGATCATTCGATCCACTTTGTAGGGCCGGTCTTTGGTGTGTTGATTGATAAATTTAGCAATTAGCGTAGTGGTCAGTCTTTTACTGATCTTATATTGTGTGTTTAAGCTGGCAATGTTTCGCTCGTTTTTAGAACCAAATGAAATCATCTGGTTGTCCTGACGGGTCAGGGAAAAACGAACATTAGAACGCTCGCCACCTTGTGAAATAGACAAGTTTACGCTTGAACTACTGGCATTCTGGAATAAGTCGGCATAACTGTTTCCGGCGGCGGAATAGGGTCTAACCACGCCATCCCAAGCCATGATCGGTTCGCCGTCAAAATTCGGTCCGTAGTTAAGGGACGTACCGATCAGTCCTCTAATATCATCGACGCCATCACCATCTGTATCGTACTGGATAAAGCGATTGGCATCCTGACCGGCATCCGCCAGGCTGGTGGGATAACCCGGCCCCCTTACATTTTGGTAGCGAGGTAGATAGGCAATGCGATCAGTGTTGTAATTGGCACTAAAATCGATATTAAAACCGTCGGTAGTTCCTTTTTTGGTGGTGATGACCACCACACCATTGACCGCTTCCGATCCGTATAATGCGGCAGCAGAAGCACCTTTTAACATGGTAATACTGGCAATATCTTCAGGATTGATATCGGTAAGTCCATTACCCCGGATACGCTGATCCTGCCAATAACTTTTGTTGGATGTTTCTCCGTTTCTCAGAGGAACTCCATCCATGATAATCAATGGTTGTGTATTACCGGTTATGGAGGAAAATCCCCGAATGTTGATATTCACCCCACTGGTGGCGCCTCCAGGCACGGAACGGATGGATACGCCGGCAGCCTTGCCGTAAAGTGCAGAGGCAAAATTGGTCATCGGGGTGGTGGAGATTTCCCGTGCACTTAATGTTGTGGTAGCATATCCGAGCGCTTTTTCTTCCCGGGTAATTCCCAGTCCGGTTACAACGACTTCATTCAGTAATGCTCCAGCAGTCAGTACAACGTCGATTTCCGACTGTCCGGCAACACTAATTTCTTCGGATTGATGTCCGGTATAGGAAAATACCAGAACTGCATCCGTTCCCTGTAGAGTAAGTTGGTAGCGGCCATCGAGGTCCGTGATGGTTCCGTTGTTGGTGCCCTTTTCTAAGATAGATGCTCCAATCAAAGGCTCCCCATTGTCCGATGTCACTACGCCCTGTACCTCTTGACCGTGCACTGCGGCAACAAGCAAAGTGGCCAGTAAGAATAGCGTGATTCTTTTCATCATGAAAGAGGTTTTTAATTGTTAAACAATGTCAAGTTCAAACAGTAGTTCTTGCGTTAGCGTTAACGTTTTTAACTATATTTCCGCTGCGTTAAGGCACACGCAAAACACAAATTAACAAAACGTAAAGCAAACTTGGCAACATTTTACTTATTATTTACCTTCCGGCTAGTATGAAGAAAGTGCCCAGACTAAAAGATATTGCCGAATTGGCAGAGGTTTCCATTGGTACCGTAGACCGAGTGCTACATAATCGGGGAAGGGTGGCTTTGAAGACCCGGGAAAAAGTGCTAACTATTGCAAAAGATGTTGGTTATCAACCAAATATACATGCATCGATGTTGGCCAATTCGAACCGAAATTACCAGATTACTATTTTGATACCCCAAAAAGGAATGGATCCATTTTGGGACCGAGTGCATGTTGGTCTTGTAAAAGCCCTTACCCAAATTGGGCAGCAAAATGTTAAAGTAACTATCTGCGAATTTGACCTTTTTGATCCGGTCGATTTCAGTAAAAAGGCTTCCGCGTTGGATCTGACTTCTGTTGATGGGATGATCATCGCTCCAATATTTTACCGGGAGTGTGAACCCCACCTTAATGAGATCCACAAGAAGCGGATTCCCTATGTACTGATTAATACTCTGGTAGACAGCGAGCACTCTTCATTTCTCTCTTATATCGGCCCCAACTCGTATCAGAGTGGTAGGTTAGCCGCCCGCCTCTTAGCGCAACATTGTACTGCTGGAGAAAAAGTATTGATGATCCCTTTGGAAAAGGATTTTTCCAACGCCCATCATATGATCGAAAAGGAGAGAGGATTCCGGGATTGTTTTCTTGAAATTGCCCCTTTTGTCAAGGTCATAACCGTCGAATTTGAAGATTACGATGACCCGGAAGCATTGGCCGATTTTCTGACGAAAAGACTCCGGAAATACCCATCGTTGAAAGGAATCTATACCAGTGCTTCGCGTATCGATAAAATTGCCGCATTTTTTCAGGCACACGATGTACATCACGTTAAACTAATTGGCTACGATACTCTTGACGAAAATTTAAAGTATCTGGATTCAGGTCATATTTCATATCTGATTAATCAGAATCCCAACTTGATGGGATATCTATCTTTGATTTATCTTAGTAAGTACCTGGTGTTTTCTTCG
>JAGQWV010001100.1 GCA_020437045.1 Saprospiraceae bacterium
GGAGTTGCCAGACTTAATCGTCTGGAAAAAGGAGCAGACCGATATTTGTCGCGCTTTCTCAGAGAGACCCGGGGTCTGCATTATATAAAAGAGGCGTATCAAAAACTGGCCTGGCATGAGTTGGTGCATGATCATCCCGAACGCTATTTAAAATACATGGAGGCCTGCAAAGTGCATGGAGCCAGCGTGGTTGATGAAGACATTACTGCCTTGTACGAGGCTCGGCTAAATCGTGTACCAGACAAACACCTGCTCCGGGCCCGAATCTTATTTGATGGAGGATATTATGAAAAAGCCAAAGATTATCTGGAGTTTTCAGCACCTAAACAATATGCCCAACCGGAATCGCAACTGGAATATCTTTATCGGCTGGGTAGGGTCTATCATGCCTTATCCGATTATCAGCGAGCCCTGGATTACTATGCCAGGACTATTGAAATGGGACGCTATGAAGGTTACTACTTTGCCTGTAATGCAGCGCTGATGAGTGGCAATATCTATGAGAAAACCGGGGCTTACGAGCAAGCCAAAGAGTTCTTTAATATGGCACTGGATATCAAACCTGATGAGTATCGCAGTAGCCTTCATCAAAAGGCAAAGGCTGGACTGAACCGACTGGAAGACCACTACTGAGTAATTCTTCCCGACCGGCTATTCCAAAAACTTCTCACCTTCAGCCATGCTCTGAAGTCCGAAATTGAGCAAGAAATGTTCGTTTCCTGCTGAAGTAAGAAAAAAAACCTAATCTGAAAATCTTTTACTTACCTACCGCAGTAGATGCATCCACCTAATGGAAAAAAAACATGTACGCAAGGAGAGCCACAAAACCGATCATAACCACCACAGCGATAGTTGCAATGATACGGGCTTCTTCTTTATGTGCTTTGTCCAAATAATCGGTGGGAGAATTTTGAGAGGAAAAGTTATCCATACTGATCAATTTTAAGGTTAGGAAATATTCAATCAGCTCATTGTGCGTTCCTTACTAATATAAACAAAATTGCTGAAAAAGTCAAGGGAAAGCAATGCTATTTGCTATCCCAAGAGGTGATCGATATCAGTATGGTTGCATTTTGCATTCGTGGCGATACAATTCAAACCTAACCGATCAAATAATCTTGGTCCCATGTTTAATACCTTGAGACAAATTAAATAAAATGGTATGCTTTCTCACCGGCTAATCTGTATGGCTCGCTGGTAACGATCATTACCATCGTCGAGCACGAAGTAATAAGATCCGTTCGGTAATGATATGACATCCACCTCAAAATTTATTAGGCCATTTACTTCCCGTTCTTTTCCCGAAAGAATTTTTTTACCCGTCAGGTCGGTGAGGTAATAGCGGATCCGTATTTTTTGCTTATTTGATTGCAGGCTCACATTGAGGTGATCATAAGCTGGATTGGGATAGACCCTTAGATTGATGGGACCCTCGGACTCCTGTTTGGGAGCAGAATTTTTTAGATTCTCTACCTTAAACCCATCCTTGAGATATATCTCTATGACCCCTCCGGTTGCTTGCGGTCCATACTTTTCTATGGCAGATTTGCCTTTCATTACTGAAACGCGATCAATGAACTCGCCGGTTAATAAATTGTCATCAGTGATGAAGGCGGGTTTTTCAATAGGAATTTCCTTATGATCAAAGTATTTAATTAGTGGCTTTTCCTCTTTAGAATTATTATGGGTGTATGCTTCTATTCGTCCGGAGTCGGGAGTAGTAGCGGAAAAGAAAAGTAGCAAACTATCGTTTTGGGCCGATCTTTGGTCGGTATTTGGCATGAATTCTACAGAAACTGGCAAATTTGACTTTTGGTATTTATCACTAATGATTTTTACCTTGCCCGTTTCATAATTGACAATGTAGTCTATCCCCACTTTTAGGACGATATTTCCTGCGGTTACTCTTACTTCTCCATTTTCTTTCGTGCCAGATGATGATTTATCCACTTTCTGAATATTGATAGCAACACTTTGATCTGTAGGGATTTGACCCCCGGAGAGCGTATCGGGAGTGAGAATATTATTTTTATTATCATTATTATTGGGAGTTATTTTATTTATCACACCTTGTGCAGTAACAATGAGTGCATCATCGGGAATGAATTGAGAATTCGTTTGACCATCAAGATCAAAGAATACAGGATAGAAAATTGTTCTTAACCCAAGACTTTCAATGTCTACCTCTAACGATTTCAGCGCCATAATAAAATCAGTTAGTTTCGATGATAGTACATGTTCTTTGTCGTCCTTTAGAATTTGGTATTCAATGCTTCCATCGGGATTGTAGGTAATCGAAATAATTACCGTCCCCTCAATTTTTTTATTCACTGCTTCCTGGGGATAGACCAGGTGAGATCGATAAATTTTTGATATTATTTCTTTTGTGCATTTTAGTTGTTCATCAGAAATGGAACTAGCTTGAAGGCACTCCTTTAGAATGACATTTCTGGCCTTATCAGTTTTTTGTGTTTCTGTTGGTGATTGCTTATCTCCTTCGTTGTCGGCTATTTGAAATGCAAATAATGATATAAATAATAACAAAAGAGGGAATACGACTAGTGCACCGTCAGGCTAATTA
>JAGQWV010001101.1 GCA_020437045.1 Saprospiraceae bacterium
GGCCTTTATCCGGGGCATAAAGCATTTTCAGTGCCTTGATAATCAGAATTTTGTGATTGTGCCTGGCCCTGATACGTCCCAGTGGAGCGACTTCAAGGACTGTGCCAAGATCTAATTTTAGGCATCTTCCTGTTCCATGTGCGAAAATCCTTCCTTTATTTTTAGTACAAATTCTCTAATATAAAGTGCCTCTATGTTTTATGATGATCGCAAAGATTATATTTGATGCTTGGAAGAAATTGTTTGTCCGCTCATCGGTGGCGAATTAGCAACTTTATCCTCGAGCACCACTCCGACCATAAAAGACTAATTGCCTATGTTATTATCTATGACCAGCTATGGGCGAGCATCAGGCTTGCTGAAGAAAGCGAATGTTTCTGTAGAGCTCAAAACTCTCAACAGCAAATTTGTCGACCTCAGATTGAAGTTGCCTGCCGGACTGCAGGAATATGAGATGGATATTCGTAAAATGTTACACGATAAAATATTGCGGGGCAAAATCGAGGCTAATTTCTCTTTCGAAAATCAACACAGCAACGAGAGCTATAGCATCAATGAAGGTATTTTCATCGCTTACTACCAGCAGTTAAAGGCTTTATCGCTCAAGCTCGACCTTGATCAGAAGGAATTGCTGCCCAGCATCATCCGTCTGCCAGAAGTAGTTACAACTGCTGATCCTGCAATCACGGAAGAGGAGTGGAACATCATTGTCGATGTCATGGACAAAGCGATTGATAATCTAAGTCTTCACCGGCAGGAAGAAGGTGCTGCTATCGAAAAAGACATGCGGCAACAGATTGTATTCATCCTGGACCAACTGCAGGAGATTCTACCTTTTGAAAGTGAAAGAATAGATAAGGTTCGCCAACGGATGAGCTCAAACCTTGAAGAATACCTCTCGCGAGACAATGTCGATGAAAATCGATTCGAACAAGAAGTGCTCTTCTATTTGGAAAAGATTGATATCACGGAGGAAAAAGTGCGGCTCCAACAACATTGTGAATATTTTATTCAGGAGTTGGATAATCCAGAGCCCAGCAAAGGCAGAAAATTGAATTTTATTAGTCAGGAGATGGGAAGAGAGATCAATACCTTGGGTGCCAAGGCCTATTCATCCGATATTCAGCGTTTCGTGGTTCTAATGAAAGATGCGTTGGAAAAAATAAAGGAGCAGCTCGCAAATGTTGTCTAATGATTAATTCGAAAGGGAAAGTTATCATTTTTACCGCCCCTTCTGGTGCTGGAAAAACAACGGTAGTACAACATCTTTTGAAAACCTATCCCGAATTGGGGTTTTCTATTTCTGCTACCACCAGGCCGAAACGTAAACATGAAAAAACTGGGGTCGATTATTACTTCATGGAGGCTGAACAATTCCAAAAAAAAATAGCAGCCAACGAGTTTTTAGAATGGGAAGAGGTCTATCCCGGAAAGTTTTATGGCACTTTAAAGTCAGAGGTACAGCGCATTTGGGCCCAAAACAAGCATATAATATTTGATGTTGATGTCAAAGGAGCTACTTCGATCAAAAGCTATTTTAAAGATGAAGCCCTGGCCGTCTTTATCAAACCTCCATCCCTAAATGTGTTGATTGATCGTCTGACCAATCGGGGAACCGAGAATGCTGAAGCGCTTAAGCAACGGATCGAACATGTTAAAAATGAGCTCACCTATGAAGATAGGTTTGACAAAGTCTTGGTAAATGATATTTTAGAGGTGACACTCAAAGAGGCTGAGTTTATAGTAGAAGACTTTTTAAAATGGAATGCGAAGTATGGAAACGATGATTACCAATGGGATTCGAATTTCGGTTGATCCCCAATTTGAACCCCTACATTCTAATCCCCTGCACGGAAAATTTCTTTTCAGCTACCATATTATTATCGAAAACCTTACGAACCAAACCGTACAATTGATGTCACGGCATTGGTTTATTTTTGATTCGATCGGAATCAAGCGAGAGGTTATTGGAGATGGCGTGATTGGTCAACAACCCATACTCAATCCCAACCAAGTGCATGAATATAGTTCCTGGTGTCCCCTGACTACTTCAATGGGTAAAATGAATGGATATTATACAATGCGGCGGCTAACTGATAACAGTTCTTTTGAAGTGGAGATCCCTTCTTTTGATCTGGTTGCTCCTATTCAGCTAAACTAGACTAGCAAACAAGTCTATTTGACTCACGAATGTTTGCGGATTTTCCAACTCCAACAATTTCATTTTGATATCTGTCCCATAGGCGTAACCTGTCAATTCACCACTGTTGCCAATGACCCGGTGACAAGGGACAACAATCGGTATGGGATTTTTTGCATTGGCCTTTCCTACCGCTCTTGCTGATTTGGGGTTGCCGAGCACTTGCGCAATTTGTTTGTAAGATCTCGTTTTCCCATAAGGAATTGTCGAAACCATTTTTAGAACATCCCGATGGAAAGGAGGCAAATCATTAAGATCCAGAGGTAGTGAAAAAGACTTTCTCTCTCCCTGAAAATATTGATCAAGCTCTAGCTTATATGGCATAGCCCTTTCGGAAATATATTCATCAATGGGACATTCCTCGTCAAAAAGGAATGAAATTGACTTTAGACCATGCTCTGAAAGGGTAACTTTCAGCGGCCCAATCAAAGAATCCATGTGAAATATCTCCAGCATACTCATCAAATTTAAAAAAATATAATGTGTGCGCGATAATTTGGCACGACCCTTGGAAATAATTTCAATATTTTTTGACGTTTGTGTTATAGGCAAAAAAGAAAAGGCTGCCTTTTTTAGTAAAGACAGCCTTAAAGTTCAGGTGGTACCTCCAGGAATCGAACCAGGGACACACGGATTTTCAGTCCGTTGCTCTACCACCTGACCTAAGGTACAAGGAACTCCCTT
>JAGQWV010001102.1 GCA_020437045.1 Saprospiraceae bacterium
AAAACTTCATGATGGTAGATTTTTATCAAAGTTAACTAAGAATAGTAGTTATTGTATTGCTTATCTCTGTATGAAAGGTCATCACACTGTTTCCAGGCTTATTTTGTTTTTAGGGTATCAAGATATAAAATTGTAAAAGGGGGTTATATGTGTAAAGCATAAAGGCTTAATTATTAAGACTTTAGTTAAAACTACCATATGAAAAGTCTTGCAAATTAGGCATCTATTTTGCGAAATATATTGTGTAGATTTATTTTTTAATTTGATAAAGTTCGGTCTATCCGAAGTTTTTCGTGAGCATAATTACTAGTCCCTAAATCGTGTGTAACCCATGAATCTGACAAATACGAGAACCATCATGCAGACCTTTTTGGCCTCTGCTATTTTATTTACGCTGAGTACTGCTAGCCTGACCGCCGGTGAAATGGGAGGTAATCCTTACCAATGTCCGGAAGAACATGTTTATCTCCATTGCGGAGAATTGCACAGCAACTATGACTATTATGGCTATCCAAAGGCTGCTTATGGTTATGGACAGGATGTAGTGATCTATGGTCCTTACACAGAGGAATACTTAGATCAGTGCGGAAGAGGTAAGATTATAAGAAAATGGAAAATTAAATACCACTATGATTGGTATTGGTGTCAGCAAACCATCCATATTTCCGATCCTTATGGACAGGCATTTGATGGTTATCATGATGTGCATTGGCCAAAAGATTATGATCTCAAAGATTGTGCAGGCAGCATGGATCCAGATCATATGCCTTATGGATATAGCTGGCCTGAATTTGACCATCATGGATGCTCAAAATTAGGAATTCGTTACGAAGACAAAGTTTATCCATACAATTCATATGAATATGGTGATCATGGATATGGCTATGGTTCACACTACCATCATCCTTGTAAGGTAGTTTATCGAACCTGGGAATTAATCGATTGGTGCCAGTACACTGGTCACAGTTCCTACGGTGGGCATTATGCAGGTCGCTGGACATATGTGCAGAAGATCTATATCTATGATGAGGTGGCACCAGAGATTACTTTTTGTCCTGAAGACATAGAAGCCGACGGCGGAGATTGCAACGGAAGCAAAGTATATGTCGAAATACCCAAGTTGAAGGCGCATGATGACTGTGGAGATATCTATTATTCATATACTCGAGAGCCCCTTGTCGACGAATCTTATCACTCTTCATACAGTAGTAGTCATGGAGTAAGCTATGGAGGCAATGATGCGAGTGGATACTATGAACCTGGTAAAACTAAGGTGACTTTCAAGGCCTTCGATATCTGTGGTAACACTACCGAATGCAGTTTCGTCGTAAATGTTGTTGCTGTTGACAATAAACCACCAACACCAGTAGCCATATCTTCACTAACGGCTGTACTGATGATGACAGATACAAATCAAGGGATGGTTGAAATCTGGCCAGGGGAATTCAATATCAGTAGTCATGACAATTGTACTTCTCCCGAGAATCTGATATTCAAGTTGGAACCTTCGGTATTCACTTGTGAAAATTACGGATCTAATGAAGTTAAATTTATTGTTGAAGATGAGGCTGGTAATTCAGACTATGTCATCGTGGAAGTGATCGTACAAGCTAATGCCATGCCGTGTATGGGAGGAGTCATTAATGGTAACATTGTCAGTGATCAGGGTAATGCCGTACCAGAAGTAGAGGTAACCCTGACCGACGGCCAAATGAAAATGACGGACGATGCCGGTTCTTTTCTCTTTAGTGATGTGGTTTTGGGACAGTCCTTAAAAATTTCGCCTAAGAAAGAAACGGACCCCATGGAGGGAATCGACATGTATGATTATACGCTCTTGTCACTTCACGTAGATGGAATCCGCAAACTAACAGATCCAAAAAAACTAATTGCGGCAGATATAAATGGCGACAAACAGATCGATTATCTCGATTTGCTGGATATGCAGAAATTGGTCTTAGGGATCGATCAAACGATGCCTCACGGCTCGTGGAAATTTTATAAGCAAGGATTTGAATTTCCCGATACTATTGATCCGCTACAGATTGAAATCCCAGAGAAGATCGATATCCCCGAAAACAGTGGTCGTGAAATGTTGGTTCAAGTGGAAGGAATCAAGATTGGTGACCTTGGTACATTGATTAAAGTCGCGGAGGAATCAGGTGACCTGCGCGTTAATAATATGATCGTCAATGATCAATTATTGGAGCAAGGTGAGATAGTTAAAGTGCCCATGGTACTGGGTAAAGATGCAGCGGCTAATCTATTTTCTTTCACACTGGATTTGGATCCGTCAAAACTGGAGATCGTCTCTATTGATGGTAAAGCCCTGGGTGCCAAAGGTAATTTGAAGTCATTGGATCCGTCCGGTACGGGTGCATCATGGGTTGCAAGTTGGTTCTCCATGGAGGAGAAAAATTTTGTTGCCGGTGAGACTATGATTGAACTTACCGTGAAAGCCAAACAGCCTGTGACATTGAGCCAGTCCCTGCAACTTACGTCGTCACATGTTGCAGCTCAGAGTATTGGAGCAAATGGAAAAGGAGAATTAAAATTAATCTATCAGGGTTTGGTGCAAAGTGGTCTGACCTTGTATCAAAACAGTCCAAATCCGTTTAAAGATGAAACCACAATTGGTTTTTATTTGCCGGAAACAGGAGATGCAGTGCTGACCATACGAGACCTTACCGGTAAAGAAGTACTAAGTCAAAAACACAGTTTCACCAAAGGATATCAGGAAGTAAAATTGACTCGAAGTGAGTTGCCGGCATCTGGCGTACTAATCTACGAAGTGCTTAGCAACGGAGCTAGGGATGTAAAGAAAATGGTTTTGGTTAAATAAGCGAATACCAACTAACTCAATATATCGATTTGTGGGCTGCTGGTATGCAGCCCTTTTTTTATGAAAAAAATTGGATTGCTTTCGGATACTCACGGATATCTTGATCCTACTTTGGCTGATCATTTTTCCATGTGCGACGAGATCTGGCACGCCGGTGATATTGGTAACTTAGAAGTAATTAGGGATCTGGAACAGATAAAACCTCTAAGAGCAGTGTACGGTAATATTGATGATCGCTCTATAAGGTCACTCTTTCCAGAGGATCTGCGGTTTGATGTCGACGGCCTTGATGTCTTTATTACCCACATCGGCGGATATCCAGGGCGTTATAACAAACGGGTTAAAACGATTATGGATAACGAACCACCCAAGTTGTTTATTTGCGGTCATTCGCACATTCTCAAAGTCATTTATGATCAAAAATATCAGTGTTTGCATATGAATCCCGGAGCATGCGGTCATCATGGCTTTCACAAAGTTCGAACAGCATTAAGGTTTGATATTGATGAAGGAAAGATAAAGAACCTCGAAGCCATCGAACTGGGATGGAGAGGACGTATTTCTAGCTGAGATTCAAAGCAGGTAGTAAATTCCTACTGAAACCAGATAATTTCTGAGTAAGACCAGAGGCACATCTGGATCATTTCGCTGTTCTGGAGGTAGTCGGGCTACAACATCTATAACATCTGAATTATAGTAAAGGTGATTTAATCCAATAGTTGTCCTAAATAAAATTCCTAGTTTTTCAGTTAAGGCGAATCCACCACCCAGTAGTGCATTTAATTCCGAACGACGAAATTGACCTGTCGCCTCATCATAACGGGCGAGATTTTTTCCATTGTTTCCATCTTCAAATTGACTATTGATTAGATATGATATGGCTAATCCTGCTT
>JAGQWV010001103.1 GCA_020437045.1 Saprospiraceae bacterium
TGGAAATATCCATTGGCGTCAATGGTAAGGGATTTGGTGCTCATCGGATATTTCGCGAACCCAATGATATTCCCTTTACAAAAAGAAATGCCCAGACTATTCTCAATACAGCATTTAATGGAATTGATATTTATGGTGACTATGATCCTGCTACGGCTCCCATGTTTTGGGATTTGAGAGTCTCCAGTCTGGAAAGCCAGGCTGTGGAGCCATTGAAGGCGATGGAAGAAATGCGTGGCAGGAATTTCAACGAAACCCAAATTTTTTCTGAAATCGAATCCAGAATAAATGCCATCGATAGTTACCGGGAATGGTTTGCGAAAATTTTTCCGGGAAGTCCTACGATAACCATTGAAAATATTGCAAAGGCAATAGCTGCTTACGAGCGTAGTTTAATTGCCAATAATTCTCGTTTTGATCAGTATATGCGCGGTGATAAAACTGCGATGTCTGAATCGGAAATTGAGGGCTTCGAAACCTTTAAAAAAGCTGGTTGTGGCAATTGCCACAATGGTCCGATGTTTTCCGATTTTAAAACCCATACCATCAGTGTCCCTCCTTCGGATAAATTAGTGCAAACCGATAGTGGGTTTCAACAAACCTTTGCATTTCGTACACCTTCACTCCGTAATTTGCGATTTACCTTTCCATTTATGCACAATGGTAAACTGACCTCGCTGAGAGAAATCCTCGAATTTTACGAAGATCTGGGAGGTGGTAAATCAAGAAACGTACATGTGAGTCCCGATAGCCTGGATCCGTTTATTAAAGAACTGGATTTACAAGTGAAGGATATGGGTCCCATTATTAATTTTTTACTGGCCTTAAATGACGATAATTTTGATAAAACCATACCCGGATCCGTACCAAGTGGCCTGCCGGTCGGTGGCAATATTGGGAATTGAATGAGGGCAATTGGGCATTAATAAATTAATGCCGTTATGTTAGGAGTTTAATAAGGTTAAAAAATCGATTATAGCCAGGTAAGGAGAGCGGTGAATCCTGAACTTCACGAAGGACATTTGCCGGCTCACGAACATCCTATCCTTCTCTTAACCCTGAGGGTAAATAATTATCTATTAGGATGGAGTTTCACTAATTCGGGCTAAATTAATTGAAAAGATATACTATATATATTAATCGTCATCGTGAGAAGGTAAAGACCAATTTATAATGGATTGGATTAGAAAAGGAGCAACATCAAAAAAAAACCGATGAATTCTGATCCTATCTAAGGGACATTCTGAGATTGAGCAGAACATTGCATTTTGATTGCAGATTTTGACGGTGGTCTCTACCATAAGGAATTGGAAATATTTTTTAGATTGCGATAAATATTACACAAACAAAGCCTTGAATATCACCGCAAAATATCTTATCGAAACCAGTTATGATCTTCATCAGGCCGCCGAAATTATGGCCGGAGAACAATCCTGTGGCACCTTTTTGAGAACGCCGGGTGAAACCGATGTTCTGCGAGCGAATCATGCGGCAGAAGTCATTGCCCTGGAAAAAATCGGTGAGGTGGAGGAACCAACTTTGCCCGGAGCTCGTCTATCGCCAGGAAGGCCCATCTCCAGAGGGATTGTTACCCTGTCCTGGCCATTAATCAATGTTGGTATCAATTTATCCAATCTGGTCTCGACCATTGCCGGTAATTTGTATGAACTGGCCCCCTTTAGTGGATTAAAGCTATTG
>JAGQWV010001104.1 GCA_020437045.1 Saprospiraceae bacterium
AATTTTACCTCCAAGCTGTCTCCTCCTACGGTCATCGATCCATCAACATAAGGCTTATTGCGATATATTTCGACGGATACCTCATCAAGTTTTTTCGGAGGTTTAAATCGGTTTGCTTCCTGCAGCTTGATTTTATTCTTTTTGTTATTGACCTCCAACACGAAAAACTTGAAAATATTGGCTCCGATAATCCCATCGATTTTTACCCCGGTTGATTCTTCTAATTTGAGATAATCATCTTCCAGCACCAGAATATCGGTAGTTACTTTATAATTATCAGAGATAATCAGACTGACACGGCGGGTGATGTAACCATAGATCTCCTGCGACATATCAGATCCCATCAGGGGAATTTTTCGATCGTATTGAATGCCGAGCAAATCAGCATATTCCTTTTTAAAGAGCAGGGTATGTTCGGAACCCGTATCAAAAATAAATTTCAAAGGAAGCACGTTTCCGAACTTCACTTCCATGATGATAAAATGATTGGTTGATTCAAAGTTGAGCACAGTATTCCCATGTGGTCCCAGGTTAAAACCAATTTGGGCTTTGCCATTCATGCAAAGCAGCAGATTGAATAGCAGTAGCAATGACGGCCTCATCATAAATAGTAACGAATAGGATTTCCTATTGTTAGTTAGCAGAACAATTAATTTGTTCTTTATTTTTTTACAGACTGGTACCCGGTCTGACTTTAAGGGCTGGGGAGTAAGATTACATACCTGTTACAAAAATATCAATCTGAACTTTATTTCCCTTTACCTCTTGTTTGTCACCTGGTTTATCGTCGACTTCAGATGAGCGACCGATACTGGAAATCCGGTCTTGCTGGATACCCATTCCCACTAAACCAGCTTTGACAGCCTCTGCTCTTTGGGTGGCCAGCTGTTTATTTGCCCCAACATCTTTCGACAGCTCAGCATATCCTTCCAGCTGGATAGATACTTTTGGGTAGCTCTTGAGTATGTTGGCGACTTGCTCCAGCTGTCTGGCTGATGCCAGGGTAATATTAGCCGTACTGTCATAGAAGGAGAGACTATCAAAGGTATAACGTGTGTAAGGATTGTCACCTCCGTGGCTAACAAATTGATAGAATTTGTCAATAAAGGATCCCTCCCGGACCTTTATTTCGGCTCCTTGCGATAGTGAGATTATAGCAATGCTATCGACCACTTTTCGTTCGGTTGCTATTCCCTGACTTCCTTTTGATTTTGGTTTTATCAGCGCCACGGTATCACCGGATTGGTCATCAGTCGCTACCTCTACGACCGTTTTTACATCTTGCTTCATATTCTGACCAATACTATCCGATACCGGTCGGCCACCACAACTCTTCATGATGTACAGTAGACCTCCAGCAATTGCAATCAGAATGACCCAGGGAATGATGCGGGAAGATACCGATTGGTGGTATTCCGCATGTTCTTCTTCTTCCTCTTCCTCTTCTTTCTTTTCCGATTCCTTCTTCTCTTTCGTTGCCGGTACCGGTTGTGCATTAAATACGGTATATCCCAGCGAATCGAAGAGACCAGTTGGTGCAGTGGACTCGAGTGTTTTTTTCTGATCTAACAACAACTGGCTTAAGCCCTGCGAGTCTAGGGATTTACTTTTTACCTGATGACCAATGATTCCCATAAGGAAAGGGGAAATGATCTTGATTAACGTATCTGCAGATCCCCGACCGATCCCTGACCGGTTGGTCACGATATCGATCATGTTATCGAGTGTTTTTTTATCCTGAAGGATAAAATCCAGGATACCTGCTCCTTTTTCTATCAAGGATGTGGTGTCTTGTCCTCCCTCAAGAAGGATATTTTGCTTGTCAAGAATACTGCCGTCAAATTGCTCATGATGTATGTAGTCCAGGAGTCCGGCAGCCCCTTCCAGATTTTGTGCTTTTTCCAGTAGACCCCCGAGGAGGGCCGGCAAGGCAGTTCCGATTGCCGATCTGGTGTTTTCCGTCGACTCGCCCAGGTAACTGCTTATTTTTACTGGTGTTTGATCACCAATCCCGTCTCGAAAAACATCAATTAAGTTGACACCCATAGGATCGAATTATCTGGCAAAATTAAAAAGACTGGCATAATAACGGGAAACTTCTGATCACCGGAACAAAATTATCCCTGGATTTCTAAAGTTTCGTCCACTTTTCGATAAGACCAATAGCTAGACAATAAAAATCCTGAAATGATGTCCCAGACTCCCCACCAGGCGGCTAGTACAGCCATGCCACCCAGGCCGTAAAAGTAATTAAAAATCAAAATAAGACCGAGACCGGAATTTTGAATACCCGTTTCCATAGAGATGGCACGCACATCCTTCTCCGGCAGCCGGTTTATGCGGGCAAAGTAATATCCCAGTACGTATGCCAGCCCATTGTGTAAAAGGACAATCAAGAAGACGGCACTTAAATGGTGTTTGATGATCTCCTGATTACCAGCAAGGGCAAAAGCAATAATTCCCAGGAGGAGTACGATCGAGAATATTTTGACAGGTTTGATGATCAGGGCACGAAATTTAGGCGCACGCTGGTTGATGACAAGACCTAAGATTAGTGGAACAATAATAAGTTGGATGATTATTTTGACCATCGCAAAAAAATCGACGCTGATAGGTCGATCGAAATCTGGAGGTGCGTCGAGAATTTGGGTCCAAAGATAAAAACTAAAGGGAGTGACAACTACCGCCGTAAGTGTCACAATCGAAGTCATCGTGATCGAGAGAGCAGTATTCCCCTCCGATCGATGTACCATATAATTAGAAATATTACCACCCGGACAAGCAGCGACCATCAACATACCTAACTGAATGGTAAATGCCGGTTGAATAAGGTAGATCAGTAATAGGGTAAGCAGGGGTAATAGGATTAGTTGTGAGATCATTCCCACCAGTACAGGTTTGGGCCTTTCGAGTACATATTTAAAATCTTTAAGACTGAGTTCGAGAGATACCCCGAACATTAAAAACCCCAGACAGATGTTCAACAGGAAGAGTTGCCCTTCATCAAAATTTATTATTACCTTATCAATTTCATCCATAAGACTTTAAATTTAGTCCTTTTTCTTTGCAGTGAAAATTTTGATCGTTCCAGATAGTTTTAAGGGATCTGCTGACAATGTGATGGTGGCAAAAATGATGGCCGAAGGTGTCCGGTCAGTTGCACCGGCAGCGGAATGTACGGTAATACCCTTGGCAGATGGAGGAGAAGGGAGTTTACAGGCAATAGAACTGAATTTACAGGGTGAAAGAATAAAAGTATCCACTGAAGATTCTCTCTTAAGACCGGTCGATGGTTATTATCTGAAGAAGGACGATATCAGTTTTGTCGAACTGGCGCAGGTTTCGGGATTACAACTTTTAAACACATCGGAAAGGAATGCGGGTGCTACCTCAAGTCGAGGTACGGGTTTAATTATGGCACAAGCCTGTAGCGATACGCCGGAAATTGTATTATGTATTGGAGGTAGCGCTACCAATGATGCTGGCTGCGGCATTGCACATGCTATGGGCTACCGGTTTCTTGACAAAAACGGCCGGAAGTTTCTGCCTACCGGTTATCAGCTTATTCATATCGATCGCATCCTTCCTCCGGAGAATTTGTCTGCAGTGCAAATTCGGGTCCTTTGTGATGTAAAAAGTCCGTTTACCGGAATAAATGGGGCTACCTATGTCTATGGACCGCAAAAGGGAGCCCATGAAAGTGATCTAAGACAGATCGAAGAAGGGATGGAGCACCTTCGGAAAAAGATATGGCAATGGCGGGGTATTGATCTTAACGAAATTGCTGGAGCTGGAGCGGCTGGTGGCGTGGGAGGAGGGATGATCGCCTTCTTCGGAGCTACCCTGGAAAGCGGAATAGATTATTTTATCCAAAAATTTGAAATTGAAAAAGAGATTCAGCAATGTGACC
>JAGQWV010001105.1 GCA_020437045.1 Saprospiraceae bacterium
TTTACGGCATCCTGCCCCGTCATGGAGTCGACAACAAACAATGTTTCGTTCGGAGTAATCGCTTCTTTGATACTGCTGATCTCTTTCATCATAAATTCATCGATCGCCAATCGACCGGCAGTATCGATAATGACTACGTCATTACCGGATTTCTTTGCATGCAAAATGCCGTTGGTTGCAATTTCAACCGGATTCTTATTCTCTACCTCTTTATATACGGGTACATTAATTTGCTTACCCAATACTTCAAGCTGGTCGATGGCGGCCGGTCGATACACATCACAGGCAACTAAAAGGGGATTATTCTTTTTCTTTGATTTGAGATAGTAGGCTAATTTGGCACAGAAAGTTGTTTTACCTGAACCTTGTAGTCCGGCAACCAAAACAACACCAGGATCTCCTTTAATATTGATGCCAACGGATTGCCCCCCCATCAACTGCACCAATTCGTCCATCACGATTTTTACCATGAGCTCACCTGGTTTGACGGCTGCCAATACGTTTTGCTTGCCCATCGCTTCTTCCTTCACCTTATCGGTAAATTCCTTGGCAATCTTATAATTCACATCTGCCGAGACCAAAGCCCGGCGAATTTCCTTGATGCTTTGAGCTACATTGATTTCCGTCAATTTCCCTTGACCAGTGAGGGATTTGAATGCATTTTCTAAACGATCATTAAGGCTTTCAAACATAGTGTCTATCCAATTTACATTGTGTTAATTAACTGAGAACCACTTACAGGCCCACAAAAATAACAGATATTCCTCAATTCAGTTTGCGATGATTATCCATCGGAACAGTATTTTGTCTAATTAGTATTGTAGTTAGTCAGTTGATTTACCTCCCAGAATCTTCAAAATTGTACCTTTGCGCTGTTTTTAAATAACGTGTTGACAGATCGTACATGGATAGAAATACCACAATCGGGATTGTTCTGATCTTTTTGCTCCTCTATGCATGGGCAAAAATGAATACACCGACACCGGAAGAATTGGCGGAAATGCAGCGTGTGAAAGATAGTATTGCCATGGCTGACTCTGGTATACAGGATAGTTTGGTCATTGCTGATCAACTGCCTCCCCAAGAAACAGTGGAGGATAGTACTTCCCGGGATTCTTTGCAAGATCTTATTCTACAGCGTGACTTTGGTGCCTTTGCAGGTGCTGCTAGTGGTGACGAAAAAGAAGTAATTCTGGAAAACGAAGTCCTAAGGTTGAAATTTAGTACCAAAGGAGGCACCATCAAAAGTGCCCAAATGAAGCACTATAAGCGACTGCTCGAAGACGAAGAGCATAATGACATTTATCTGGACCTTTATCTTCTGGATGATGTGAAAAATAAGTTTGAATATCTTTTTCCTGTCAGCAACGCACCAGGAGGATTTGTGAAAAGCAGTGACCTCTTTTTTGTACCTACACAATCAGGTAGCACCCTGACTTTAACGGCCAATTTAGGCAGTGGCCGAAGTATTAAACAAGTTTACACACTGGGGAAGGACTATGAGATGGACTATCAATTAGTGCTGGATGGTTTGGATAAAGTGATCGATCCCAATCAAAATTCTATCAAATTAAATTGGGTAAACTATCTGGATAAAATTGAAAAGAACACCAAATACGAAAAGATATACAGTACCGTCTACTATAAAGAGGTGGGCGAAGATCCGAGTTATTGCAGTCAAAGCAGGGATGATCAGGAAGTATTGACGGAGTTGCCGGTAAAATGGATATCACACTCCAATCAGTTTTTCAATTCCACTTTACTCGCTGAGGATCAGTTTGACGCTGCCGTAGTGGAAACAAAAATGCTGGATGAGAAGGCTGACAATCTTAAGCTTCTTACTTCCATTATTAATATTCCCTACGCCACCCAGAGCAGTCAGACCGTAAAGATGAAGTGGTATATCGGACCAAACGAATTTGAACGTCTCAAAGCCCAGGGGTTTGATATGGAAGACATTGTACCCTTTGGGTGGAGTGTCTTTGGTACCATCAATCGATGGGTGATTCGTCCAATCTTTAGTTTTTTATCTAATTTCTTTTCCAATAAGGGTCTGGTGATCCTTTTACTGACACTGGTTGTCAAGTCATTGGTTTATCCTCTGACATATAAAATGCTTTATTCTCAAAGCAAAATGGGTGCGCTGAAACCTCAGATTGAAAAAGTAAGGGACAAATTCAAGGATGATCAGCAGAAAA
>JAGQWV010001106.1 GCA_020437045.1 Saprospiraceae bacterium
CTTCATGGTACTGAAGCCCGGTACGATACCAGAGCGGCCGTTTGCTGGGATGATAGCAATCTCTATGTTGCTTACTGGATCGAAGAACCCAATCTACAAGCCAGTTTAACGGAGAGAGATGCACCCATCTATCGGGATAACGATGTGGAATTTTTCATTGCCGGTAGTGATGCATATTATGAATTTGAAATCAACACATTTGGCACCATTTACGAAGTATTCTTCATTTGGGAGGAGGCTTACGATTCTAAGGGATATGCGAGAATGTCCGAATTTGCTCGCGACAGGGAAAAAGTGCGGGCATTTCGCGGTGTAGGATTTAAAAATCATCCGCGAGGCCCTCGGATAGGCTACTGGAATTGGGATTTTCCCGGATTAAAAAGCGCCGTGCAATATCAAGGAACATTAAATGATAGCACGGATACTGACAAAGGTTGGACCGTGGAGCTATCACTTCCATGGAAGGGCATGCAGGCACTTGCACAGGGAGATGGCCGATCGCTTCCGCCCAGAGAAGGAGACATCTGGAGAATGGATTTTTCTCGTTTTAATCAGCAAAAGGCACCGCCACCTGCCAATGATTCCGGTGGCTGGGCCTGGAGTCCGCATATGACCTGGGACTCTCACGTACCGGAATGTTTTACCGTCATAAAATTCAATAGATAGCCGGACAGTTATTGGCAATTAAAACCAGGAATTAAGTAGCTACATTCGCTATGGAGGTAAATTAGTTCGATCCACCATCTACATCACCGGGGTTTATGATATAAGCGCCTGGAAGCAAATTACCACTGTAGCTTCATGGGACCAGCATTAAAGTCTTAGATCTGTCAAATAAATTACTTCCTCCAAATTCTATACCTTGTCAGAACCTTATACAAGAATGGAATCACCTTCATTATGATCAATCGTAGAAAATTACTTCAATTAATTCCGAACCTGACGGTAGGCGGTATTTTCGGCAGCCGAATTAAAACCCGGAAAGAAGAAAAGCCAAGCTATGAGAAGATAAATCATCAAACTGATAACATTTACACTTCGTTAGGGGTAAAACCACTAATCAATGCCCGGGGGACGGTAACCATCATTGGTGCGACACAGATGCTACCGGAAGTGAAGGCAGCCATGGATGCGGCTTCGCGCCAATATGTGCAGATCGACGAATTGATGGAGGCGGTTGGTCAGCGGTTGGCTGATCTGACGGGCGCGGAGTGGGGCTTTGTAAGCTCTGGCGCATCTGCTGCGATCACCTTTGGTACGGTGGCATGCATTACCGGTGGTGATCCGGACAAACTTTGGCAGGTGCCCGATCTGACCGGGATGAAAGATGAAGTCATTATCCCCTCCTACTCACGCACCGCTTACGAATGTGCCGCCAGATCCACCGGAGTCAAAATGATACCGGTTTCTGATATCCAGGAATTTGAAGCGGCCCTGGGACCGCGAACAGCGATGATTTTGGTACTCACTGGCAAGCGTTCGATGGAGGGACCTTTATCCCTGCAAGAAATGGCCCAACTGGCACGTCCACTTGGTGTTCCAATTCTTGCTGATGCCGCAGCAGAAGAACTGGTGGTGCCTAATCCACATCTGCGTCAGGGCGCTGATCTGGTGGCTTATAGTGGCGGAAAATGTATGCGAGGCCCTCAGTGTGCCGGTCTTCTCCTGGGCAGAAAAGATCTGGTTGAAGCTGCACGCCTGAGCAGCGCGCCCCATCACGGTTTTGGCAGAGGCTATAAGGTCGGTCGAGAGGAAATTATCGGCATGCTCACCGCCGTGGAAATGTGGTTCCAGCGGGATCATGTCCAGGAGAATCAAGCATGGACTCAACGGCTGAAAACCATTAGTGATAAAATCCAAAACATCCCGGGACTTAAATTAGAAATTACTCAGCCAGGAGCCAGGCTTTCTAACCGCTTTCCCAATTTGCAGATTCACTGGGACCGTGAAAATATTCCATTGAGTGGCTATGATGTTGAAAATATTCTTTGGGATGGAAATCCACGAATTGCCGTCAGTGGCGCCGGAAGTTTTCTTCCTTTTCCTCCTAATATGAATCCCGACATTCAAATAAATCCATCTCAGATGCAGGAGGGCGAAGCGGAAATAGTCGCTGAACGGTTGAATATGATTTTCTCTAATCCTCCCGACAAAATAGAATCAGATTTACCACCGGATTTTGATATTACCGGACAGTGGGATCTTCAGGTCGATTTCGCTGCCAGTACCGTAGCGCAAAAATTTATATTCGAGCAAAATGGTAATGCATTGGTCGGAACACATTTTGCCTTTTTTGCCAGCAGGGACCTTACCGGGTCGATTTCCGGAAACAATATTTTAGTCAGGAGTTCGTACACGGATCATGGCGTCAGACTTAATTTTGAATTTACCGGCACCGTTTCTGAAAATAAAATGGAAGGCCAGGTGAGTCTGGGAGAATATGGTCTGGCTAGATGGAAGGCCGTGAGAAAAAAATATGGAAATAAATAAAGAGCATTAATAAATCTACTTCTAAAGGAAAATACAGAAATGATACTTTTTATTTAATCCATTAAATTTTCTCTAAGAAAAGCATCCATGTGATATTGGCAGAACTTATTTACTTCCACACTCAAATCCATGGTATGAGGCCAACCTTCCAATCGGTGGTACTTAAAGGCTATTGTATTTTCCTTCAGTTTTTCCGCTAAACGATCAGCCTGCTCTACGGGTACCAGATCATCGAGGG
>JAGQWV010001107.1 GCA_020437045.1 Saprospiraceae bacterium
ATAATTAAAAGCAGAGAACGCTAAAGCACTACCGAAGACAATGAGAAATAAAAGAGAATATAGTGTAAGTGGTTCCCATTCGCTGATAGCTACCTGATCTGGTTCGATCGAAAAACTAATCAAAAAAGCAAAGGCACAACCAGCCAGCATTTGCAATGAATTATTGACAAAAGGGCTCTTAGGCATATCGGAACGACTAATAAAAATAGACCCTCCCCCCCAACAAATCATAGATATAAAAATAGCCACAACACCCAGCCAGTGTTCCTGGCTAACGATAATCGACTGTTGGCTCACCAAAAGATATATCCCAAACATACCCAGTGCTATTCCCAGGAACGACAGCGTCGAAGGAACCTTTCCTGTTACAGCCCAAAGCATAAAGACGACCATGAGAGGCTCTGCAGAGATGAGCAGTGCAGCAAATCCAGAATCAACCGTTTTCAAAGCCCATGCCACTCCTGTGGCTCCCATGCCCAAGAAAAACACACCAACGCCCAGAGCATTCAATAGTTGTCGTCGACTTGGTTTTTGAATCCGGCCCATCAACAATCCTATGATAAAGAGGATGACGGCAGCCAAAAGATACCGGATACTGGACAGGTAAAAAGGAGATAGTTGTCTGACTGTGAATGACACAAATAAATAGGTAGATCCCCAAACCACATAAATGGTCAGGAAGGCACCAGCAATCAACCAATCTTCACGAGATATACGTTTCACAATTCGTTCGAATGTTGAGCCGCGAAGTTAACCTTTATGCAGTAAGCACCAGGACTAATAATGAGCTGGATTCCGATTCAAATTTCAAGTCACTGATTTATTTACTGGTTTTTTGCATCACCTGATCCATGCTTGCCAAAGGATCAATTATTCATTCATTTCTCAATGTGACTCGAATCTAATGTGGTAATCTCCGTTGATTTGCTAAATTGCTGCAAATATTAACAGAAAGTTTATTTTAACTTGACGACATGAAATTGATTACCATCTGTCTAAGCTTAATCTTTCCTGCTCTACTGGGCAGTGATATTCTCCATCAATCAGAACCTATGTACGACGTAACGAAATTAGATGCTCCCATAACCATCGATGCCAACTGGGATAAACCGGTTTGGCAAAATATTCCCGCCTTGACCATTAAAAATTTTATGGGTGATAAACCTCAGCATTTCCCATTCGTGCAAAGCAAAATTGCTTATGATGATCAGGCCATCTATGTGATCTTCAGAGTAGAAGATCAATATGTAAAATCAGTAGCCAAGAAAAACCAGGACGGTGTCTTTAAGGATAGCTGTGTCGAGTTTTTTTTCAGCCCTGACGATAATTCTCAGGATGGTTATTTTAATCTGGAAATGAATTGTAGCGGCAAAATGTTATTCCATCACCAGATGAAGCCCCGCACAGATAGTAAACATATCAGTCCGGAAGATATCGCCCAAATCGAAGTGGCTCACAGCTTACCGGATATGGTCGATCCGGAAATTACCGAACCCACTACCTGGACGGTTGAGTATCGCATTCCATTCGAAATATTAAAGAAATATCACCATTATGAATCGCCAAAAACAGGAACCATCTGGAAGGCAAACCTTTACAAATGTGCTGATGACACCTCCCATCCCCATTGGTTGACCTGGTCTCCTGTTGATTTTCCTCGTCCAAATTTCCATATTCCTGAATTTTTTGGAACACTAAGATTCGATTGATGCTGTCATCAATTAATTCAATCTTGATTATCATTATCTTTGTTCCTCTTCTTTCCTGCTCTTCAAGCCAATCGTATTATGTGAGCCTGGAAGGAAATGATGCCAATTCAGGAACAAAAGAAAAACCCTTTGCTTCATTAGAACGGGTACAGGAAATCATCCGGAAGAGAGCTTTGCAAGGTAACCGCAAGAAAATTGAGGTTTATATGGACAGCGGTACTTACTATTTGCAATCTCCTCTCTCGTTTTTAG